>JAKIYU010000103.1 GCA_022708385.1 Bacteroidota bacterium
CATTATTTTAGGATTCCAGGTGCGTCCGACCTCTGGCGCCAAACGGCTTGCCGAACAGGAACAAATAGATATCCGCCTGTATTCAATTATTTACAATGCCATTAACGAAATTAAATCAGCCATCGAAGGGATGCTCTCGCCCGATATTGAAGAAAAAATCCTTTGCAACATCGAAATCCGCCAGGTATTCAGAATTTCAAAAGTCGGAGCTGTGGCCGGTTGTATGGTACTCGATGGCAAAGTGACCAGAAATACCAAAATCCGCATTATACGCGATGGTATTGTCATTTACACCGGAGTTCTGGGCTCTCTCAAACGATTCAAAGACGATGTGAAAGAAGTGGCTGCAGGCTACGAATGCGGACTGAACATCCAAAACTTCAACGACATTGCAGTAGGCGACATCATTGAAGGCTACGAACAAATTGAAGTGAGGAGAACGTTGTAAAAAAAAACTTCTTTATAACTTTTTCAGGGCAATTGTTTTTAATTATATATTTGTTAGAATATTAATTATACATGAAAAAACAACTGTTCTGTTTAATTGTAATACTCTTAGGAGTGTTTAATAACCTGCTTGCATCTCATTATATGGGAGGCGAGATTACATGGGAATGTATGCAGGATGGCAGGTTTCTGTTTACAATGAAGGTCTATCGCGAGTGTAACGGCATTCAATTCTATGAACATGAGTCTATCTATGTTTATAATCATCCTTCGGTTACTTCAATTCCAATGACAAGAGTTTCAAAAGTTGACATATCTCCCCAATGTCACGCTATGGGGCCTCATATTTCCTGTGATTCAGCACTGGTACCTAATATGGGGGCTGTTGAAGTGAATATTTATAAATCAGATACCGTGTTTTTGAGTGGTGTCCCTCCCGCACAGGGTTGGATTTTTGCCTGGGGTTCCTGTTGCAGAAACCCTTCTACAAGTATTACAAATGCTGCCAGCCAAAACTGGGTGTTAAGAGCTGTAATGTATCCTTATAAGCCCTCCGGCTCTACGGCTCTTAATACTTATCCCTGCTATGACAATTCTCCTGTTTTTGCCGAACACCCCACTCCTGTTATGTGTACAGGCTACCCCCAATCAATAAATTATGGCGCTGAGGATAGTGAAAAAGATTTTCTGACTTACGAATGGGCAACACCTTTGACAGACTTTAACGTACCTATCAATTCATGGGTTGCAGGCTATTCATACAACAGTCCATTACCCTCAACTGTACACAATGTTAACAATATACCCGCTGCTCTTAATTCTTATACCGGAGAAATAACCTTTACCTCATTTACACAGGGAGCTTTCCCATTGGTAGTTAAAACAACTGCATATAAAAACAACATTAAGACCGCAGAGATTTTCAGAGAATTGCAGGTTGTATTGGCTGCCTGCGACAGTAACAATGCGCCTGAAATTTACAATGCAGTATCAAACCTCCCGATTCAATCAAATCCAATATTCAACGATACACTTACAGCAGGAGATTTTGTGTCTTACAGCTTTTATACTATAGATACGGGGTTGTTACCCGATAACTCCCATCAAACATCGACTCTTAAGATATACGGTTCACAGATAGGAACAACAGACTCGACAGGGTGCCAGAATCCGCCCTGTGCTTTTATTACCCCAGCTCAGGTAAGCAGCGGCCAGGATACATTGTGGGCAACATTAAACTGGCAAACAAACTGCGGGCACATGCCGCTTCAGGTTAATCCAGACAGCCTTTACACCAGATATGACTTTTACATTGATGTACGGGACGATTTTTGTCCGATTCCTGCTGCAAATACAAAAATGATATCGGTTCATCTTAAAATGAATGCGTTGCCACCTCCAAAAGCGGAACAGGTATTTTACGATTCTATCGGTCAGATACATTTTATATGGTTCCCGATTACAGACTCATTAGGCCTTTTTAAAAAATATTTTATCTATTATAATACAGGTACAAACGCTCCTTTAATTTTACTCGATTCGGTCGAAAATATTAACCAGAATCATTTTATAACTTCCCTCCCCAGTACAACGTTGGAAAGATATTTTGTAATAAAAACTGTTTTTGACTGCGATAGCGGTAGCGGCTATGCAAGGTTTCATTCAGCAAATTCCGACACACTTATTCTTTATTCTCTTTCTCAGGGTTTTATTGAAAGAAATTCAATAGCTAATGCATGCAAAGTTTATCCAAACCCTGCTGAGAATTTTATCTCTTTTGAATTTGATAAAACGCCATCTCTTGATTTAAATTTTTCGCTTTTCGATGTTACCGGCCGAAAAATTGACCACATTTACAAAATTACTGATAAAGTGCTTCGATACGATTGTACAAACTTAAATAACGGCCTGTATTATTACCTTTTTACTGGAAGCAAATCAGGTGTTTTTGTAAATGGCTTTTTTATGAAAAATAATTAAGGGAATATGCGAATGTTAGAAATAATTAGGGCTTGCTGAATAACTCAGTATCTTAAGCAAAAAGGCGGCGCTGTAGGCGTCAGATATTTGTAGCCCTTTTCCAATTAAATTATCATGCACGAAGACAATATTTTTTTATCCCATAGTAAAGATTTGATGATGTCTTCGGTGTAATTCAGCAAGCCCTAATTATTTGTCAATTAATTCTACAAGCTTCAGACAAAGCTGCTACTCATCAAATTTTAACAGAAATTCCGGGTTAATCACCTTAAAACTCACCCGTCTGTTAATAAGGCTTTCGCCTTCTTCTGTCATATCCATTATTTCTGATAAGGGCCTCACCACAATGCCTTCGGCCCACACCTCAGGACAAATCAAGCTTTTAACCGTAGCCCTCTTTATAAGCAGGTTAATGTCGTTTTCGAGGACATAGTTGTCTGTTATAAGCGGCACCATGTCAAGTCCTAGTGTGGTCATTAACTGCGAAAATTCGCTGTAAGCCAGATATTCACCTTTCGTAATATCGTAGGCATTAAAAAAACGTATGGCCTGCCCACGTATCTTCAGCTTATTACTTTGAATTCCTTCGCCGAAAATTTCGCCCTGCAAGGCCATATTTGTGTTCAACGACTTTAGTTTATTCTCAATATCCAGTGCTCTTGCTAATTGCCACAGGCTGTTGGTGTCGTCTTCAAGCAATTCGAGATTGCGGCTGCATACACCAAATGCACCATCCTTTAAATAATAGGTTACCGAACTGCCGTCAATTTTTTCGGTAATGTAACAGGGCGTGCCCTTATACCTGTCGAGCAGGTTTTGCAATACCTGTACCCGCGTTTCGTCAGTTTTAGGTAAAAAATAGGGGAAACGCCCTTTAACTTTACCACTAAGGCAGGCAGGGAGGGGGGGCTCATATTTTTTTATACCTAAAATATCCGTACAATCCACACCCTCGGCTATCTCTGTTCCGGCTGGCAGTATTGAAAGCGGAAAACAGATGCCCTGTGAAATCTGACCCCGCAAACGTATCGTTTTTATGCGCATTTTACGCGCCTTCAGAAATTCAAACTCGGGCCTTTCGGGCAGCAAACTGTCTATCTCACAATATACTGTCAGGTCGCCCACCTGATATTCCCCTTTTTTTACCACCAGTTGCCATCCCAACACGGTGGCTTTCTCAATGGCATCGGCGCCCGGAATGGCTTCCAATGCTTTTATCCGTTGAATACTCGCCAGTTTTCTCATATATATGCTATTATTTAATTATTAAAATAAGATACTTTTATAACCGTTTATTTAAAAACAAGTGTTACCAAAAATATAAACGATATTTAGGTTTAATAAAATTACAAAAAAAATATTAGGTTTGGAGAATAATCTGTACCATAAAAACTTTAAATCAAAACTTCCTAATGAAACAGCATAATATTCTCAGTAAGAGCATTTTATTATTAATATTCTGCGGAATTTTTTTTAACTCTTTTCTTGTTGCACAACGCAAAACCGAAAAAGAATCAACACTTTTTGGATTTGGTGCCATTTATAATTTTCAAACGCAGGGTGTGGCGCTCGATTTGCGGGCTAAAATTCCGGTATATAAAAATACATATATTGTACCCCGTTTTTCTTATTTTCCCGGACTGAATAATATTCATGAATTGTATTTCGGGGCCGATGCCAACTACCATCTCTACCGCTATAAAAATATGATTCCCTATGTACATCTGGGCGGCTATTACGACAGGTGGATAAATTCCGATGACTTTGTTTCGAAAAAAGCCAAGCTCAATAACTTTGTTTTTGAAGGCGGGGCGGGGGTTGTGTTCGATTTTAATTGCCTAAACCCTTTTCTCGAGTACCGATACGATACCAAATGGCTCGAAGGCTCCCTCGAAGCAGGATTGTACCTGAGATTTGGCAAATGCTTCAAGAAAAAACAAAAAATTCGCTGTCCTGCATTTTCTTAAATAAGGGTAAGATGTGTTTTGGGTGTATAACACTAAAATTAGTACAAACCAACAAAAAATTAAAGCCATGAAAACACTAAAAAATATCAGCCTTCTGATGGCTGTTACCGGTGTGTTATTCACCTTTTCGTGCTCCAAGGAAAGAACCGAAAAACAAGTTCAAACCGAATATGCAAGCCTCGACGACTTCTACAACCTGAACCAACCCGACGAACAAACCTTTATCATTGACTCCACCGGCAACGACACCATTGTAGGCCATGATGGCACCCGTATATGGGGTATTCCTAAAGAAATTTTTATGATAAAGAGTACCCAGCAGGACATTTCTTACCCTTACACCCTGAAACTTATTGAAGCGTATTCCATTAAAAATATGATATTGTCGCGCCTTCCGGGTATTGCGCAAGGCAGCCTGCTGCACTCGGGCGGAGAGGTTAAAATAACCGCTTTTAAAAACGCCGACGAACTGGCTATTAAAAACACCTTCTTTCTGCCTTTCTGGTCACCGGCCACAAGCCCTGTAAGCGGCATGGAACCATTCTATGGTTTTACTAATGGCACCACAAATGATTTTAATAACGATGTCCTTCAGACCGATTATCTTTTCTCCAGCGACAATGTGTCGTCGGTAAGCATCATTGGCAGTGGCTACCTGACCCACATGGCCAAACTGGGCTGGCTCAATATAGGTAAAAAAGTTACCCCCTCAGGGCAGGCCAACATTACCTTTACCGCTTCCGGTACAAATACCAACTATATTGATGTTTTTGTAGTCTTCAACAACTTACACAATTATGTCAAGGCCGCCAACCTGGCCGCCAATAATCTTCCCAACGGAGAACCCATTACGGTTTTTGCCATTGCTAAGGATGGCAGCGGTACTATGTATTATTTTAAAGATAATTTTACTGTATCTAACGGTCTGCAGGTTACCCTTAACATGACGGCTTCGACCGAAGCCCAGGTCTTATCGGAACTGGCCGGATTATAATAATTAATAAATTGCTGGCGGCTTTTTTAAACAAATATAAAATACTATTGGGCAACCTGATCTGGAGGACACTCCAGGTTTTTGCCCGTAATGGCTTCTCTTACGCCATTTTCTATTTGTCGAGCCTTTTTCTGCCAAAAGAAGATTTCGGGTATTACAACTACATACTTAAAATCGCTTTTTTTATCATTCTTTTCGTCGATTTCGGTATTTCTATGGCGGTAAGTAAGTTTACGGCCGAATACGCCCCCGGAGAAAACAAAGGAAAAATCAACTCCCTGCTTTCAAACGGCATTATTTTAATTCTGGCCCTGGGTCTGTTGGCCTCTTTGCTTACTCTCTTTGTCAATTCTTTTATTTTGGGTGGTATTTATAATAATCTTTTATATCTCATACCCCTTTTCTTTCTTGTGCCGCTTTCTTCGTTGTTCGACGGGGTGTTAAGAGGAACCAAACAATTCAGGGTTTTATCACTCATAACGCTGATAACCGGGTCTTTAAGTTTTTTCTTTTTCATTCTGCTTATTAAGAAATTTGCTCTAACAGGTGCATTCTATTCTCAGAATATCTTTTACCTCCTGATGCTTGCCGGTTATTGGCTTTACTTTAAAATAATACCCGAAAAACCGGATGCCTTAATTTTTAAGAAACTGACACAATATGCCCTTGTCATTGGCGTAACCGGTGTATTTATGTTTTTAAGCACGCAGGTGGATGTTTTGTTTCTGGGCGCTTTTGGCTATTATACCGAAATAGCCTATTACGAAATCATTTTCAAGTTTCTTGCTTTTGTGGTAATGCCTTTTACTATTGCAGGCCATGTAATTTCTCCCGATTTTACAAGCCGGTTTGTGCAGAAAAATTATACCTGGGTGCGGCTCAAACTTAAGCAGTCGGTTGTTTTATCTTTTTTGGTTGCGGCAACCATCACACTGCTGCTTTATTTTGCGTTTCCGTTAATTTTTAAATCATTTTTTTCAAAGTACAACACCGGCGACCTTATCCGGATGAGCCATATAGCGCTGGTTTTGTTTTTCTCAAACATGCTCAATGGCTTCATTCCCCTGCTTGCCATAGCCACAGGCCATGCCCGCTGGAGTATGTATTTTATTATTGCAGTTGGCGTATTAAATGTAATGTTTGATTATATCTCTATCATTTACTGGGGGGTATGGGGTCTAATAATTTCTACCGTTATTCTCAAGAGTTTGGCAAATATCCTGTTTATTGGATATTATTACCTTAAATTGCCAAAAGCATAAAAAAAAAAACACCGCATTTTTTTGGCATAATTCATCTAAATTTATAAATTTGAATTTTGCTAACCATTAAATGACATGATATGAAAAGATTTACAATGCTTTTTCTTTTGGTGTTTTTTTCTGTTCTTTGGATAAATGAGTTAAAATCTCAGACAGTTATACCCCATGGCTTAGACGGTGCTCTTTATGTGAAGTTCAAGGATAGCTTTCCTTTGAATGTTCCTGTTGATAAAAAAAATGGGAATATAGATATAGAATCCCTGAAAATTTTCGACAACCTGAAAACAGAGTATGGGATAAAAAGGGTTTATAAATCATTCTATTTTTCGCGCGACTATAAGTTATTGCAAACAGTGCGTGTGGAATTTGACAAAAAAGAAAAAGCTGTTGCGCTTATTCATACGCTGAATCAGTCACCACTCATAGAATATGCCGAGCCGGTGCCTTACCTGCAAACATGCCTGACCCCCAACGATATGGGCTCTAACAGCGTATCTAACGGTACATGGCACCTGTATAAAATCAATGCCCAGCAGGCCTGGGATATTTCAACAGGCAGTACCAGCGTAAAAGTGGCCATAGTCGATAATGCTATACAGACCACACACGTTGATCTGGCAGCCAATATGCTGGCAGGGTATGATGTAGCCGACAACGACAACAACCCCAATCCCCCCACTACCGATTACGACCACGGCACACACGTAGCCGGTATCGCCTCCGGCGTGAGCAACAACGGCATCGGGATGGCTTTCATTGGATACAGTGTTAAAATTATCCCTGTAAAGTCAACCAACGATGTGAACAGCATCACCCATGGCTACGAAGGCGTTACCTGGGCTGCCAACAACGGCGCCGATGTCATTAATATGTCGTGGGGCGGCGAAGGCAGCAGCACAACGGCTCAGAATGTTATCAACTCCGCTTACAGTTTAGGTTGTAATCTGATAGCTGCCGCCGGTAACAGCGGCGACGATGGTAACCCTGTTTTTTATCCGGCTGCTTATGCCAATTGCATTGCTGTTGCCAATACCACTTCTACCGATGCCAAAGCCCCTTCTTCGCAATATGGCACATGGGTCGATATTGCTGCCCCTGGAACCAATATCTACAGCTCTATTCCGACAAACTCCTATGCTATTTTCTCAGGCACTTCCATGGCCTCTCCTCTTGTAGCAGGCCTGTGCGGTCTTATGCTCTCAGTAAATCCCAATCTTACACAAACGCAACTGAGAACATGCTTGCTTAATTCAGCTGATAATATCGATGCACAAAACCCATCTTATGTAGGCCAGATTGGCTCAGGGCGTATTAATGCCTACCAGACGCTGGTTTGTGTCAGCGCTACCGTTAATGCACTCGATGCCGGTATTTCATCCATCGTTTCACCCGTGGGTACAACCTGTTCTGCAACTATTACCCCAGTTGTTAAACTGAAAAACTTCGGCTCTACAACACTTACCTCTGCATCTATAAAATACAGAATTGACAACGGAACACTGCAAACGCAAAGCTGGACGGGCAGCCTGGCTTCAAGCGCCGAAGTGAACGTGACACTGCCCAATATGACGGCATCACAAGGCGCCCATACCTTTAAAGCCTATACAACCAGCCCGAACTCAGGATCTGATCAAAATGCTGCCAATGACACTATGACCAGCAGTTTTACCTATTATGCTACAGGGCAGGCCCTGCCTTTTACAGAGGACTTTGAATCGGGCTCTTTCAGTACAAAAGGCTGGACCATTGTTAATCCCGACAACAGCATTACTTGGACTATTGCCACTACCGCAGGAAGCACACCCGGCACCAAATCGGCCAAGATGGATTTTTTCAATTATTCAACCACTGGCCAACGCGATGGCATGCAGACACCTCCGCTCAATTTTACAGGCTATTCTTCTGTAACTCTTTCTTTTCAGCATGCTTACCGCCGTTACGACCAGACCGCCACCGACTCACTTCTTGTTTATGTATCAACCGACTGCGGAGCTACTTTCCCGTACCAGGTATTGGCAA
>JAKIYU010000104.1 GCA_022708385.1 Bacteroidota bacterium
TGTAATGCCTGTGAACCGGGATTTTAAATTTTCAATTACGCCCCAACTATTGTCGGTACTGCAATCATCAACAAATACAACTTCAAAACTAAGGGCAGCTGCCGAAAAAAAACTATGCAACTGCTTGTAAAGTTCTTCAAGGGTATCCTGACTGTTATATACTGGAACGACAACTGAATATGTTATCATCAGGCAGGGTTTTTAGGCATTTTGAGAGAGAAAAATGCCACAGCCAAAACTATGTGAGCAGCCAAATTGACCAAAGCACCCAGCCCGCACAATATCATGGTTGATGCCCCTATGATATAAAGAATGCCGGCTGTTTTAAAAGCATTGTCGCCAAAATACGCGGCTGTTTTATCCAGGCTAAGTTTCCACAGATATGCACAAGTAATTGTGACCATAAGGAAAAATACAACAATGGCAATAATTGTGGTAAAGGCACTTTCTTTTGCCGATTGTATCATATAATACAGGTAGTCTTCATCGAAATGATTGTAATTTAACTCTTTAAAATAATCGAGAAAAGCGATAATTATAAACGCTACTATGGCAATGCCAAGAACAAAACCAATAATATAGGAAATGCCAATATTTACAAAGATGCTTCTTTTACCCGAAAAAACTGATATTTTGTGAAAAGCAATAAGAAAAAGCACAATACTGGCAAGGGAAAGTAAAAAACCTATGTAAGGAATAATGCTTCCAGCAGCAAAAAGAGCAGCCAAGCCCCCCAAGGTTTTTATATCTGACAAGTCGGAAAGCAGCATAGGCCTTTTTTCGGGCTCATCGCCCCTGTTAAAAGTAGCATCGGGAGTTTGCAGTGTGTTTTCCATATAAGTGGTTTTTGGGCTTTTACAAAAGTAAATAAATCATAGTATTACACAAATTGTTTTTCGACCAGCAATTGCGCTATCTGAACGGCGTTTGTAGCAGCTCCTTTACGCAGGTTGTCGGCCACAATCCACATATTTACTGCTTTTTTGTTGTACAGGCTTTGCCGTATCCTGCCTACGAAAACATCGTTTTTACCTTCAGCGTGTAAGGGCATAGGATAAATATTTTCGGCAGGTTTATCTTGTACTACGATACCCTTTTCATTTTGCAAAGAATTGCGAACCATATCGGCGTTTACTTCCACATCAAACTCGGCATATACCGATTCGGAATGTCCCCCTGTAACCGGTACCCGCACTACAGTGGCTTCTACTTCAATGCTTTTGTCCTGAAGTATTTTGTGTGTTTCGTGCACCAGTTTCATCTCTTCGGTAGTATAGCCATTTTCGGTAAAATCTCCGCCATGAGGCAAACAGTTAAGGTCGATAGGGTAAGGGTAAACCATGTCGGTTGCTTGTTTATTCCTTTCATCGAACAGTTGTTTTACAGCCTTTACGCCTGTACCGGTTACCGATTGATAGGTCGAAATAACGATTCTTTTCAGCCCGAACAACTTCTTTAACGGTGACAATACGGCTACCAGTTGTATGGTTGAACAATTGGGATTGGCAATAATATGGTGATGTTTTTCGAGAATAGAACCGTTAACTTCAGGAACTATCAGGGGGATATTGTCGTACATTCGCCAGCACGATGAGTTGTCAATAACATAAGTGCCTTTTTCGGCAAACAATGGAGCGTATTTTTTTGAAGCATTGCTGCCTGCCGAAAAAATGGCAATTTGGGGCGCTGCTTTTAGGGCTTCTTCAACTGAAAGTACAGGGTAATTTTGTTTGCAAAAAGTTAAGGATTTGCCAACCGATTTCTCTGAGGCAACAGGAAGTAATTCACTTACAGGGAACTTAAATTCTTCAAGCACTTTAAGCATTACACTTCCCACTAAGCCGGTGGCACCTACAACAGCTACTTTCATATCTTATTTTACAATTATTTTTTTACAATTTATCAACTTCACAAAAACAAAAATAGTATTTTTACAATCAATAAATTCAATATATGAGAAAAATTTTCCTCTTTCTTTTTCTAATGCCGCTTGTTGCTATAGCCCAGTTTAGTGATGATTTCAGCGATGGTGATTTTACACAAAATCCTACGTGGGCAGGTAATGATACTTCTTTTCAAATTACAGCCAATCAACTGCAAAGCAATGGCCCGAATGTAGCCAACAGTAAGATTTATCTTTCTACCCCCAGCAGTATTATCAATCAAACCGAATGGTCGTTTTTGGTTGACCTGAAATTTCCCCCGACCAGTACCACGTTTGTACGTGTTTACCTGTGTTCCGACAACAGCGACCTGAAAGCATCCCTTAATGGTTACTATATACATATTGGCAATACAAATGAGGATTATGTTAAGTTTTATAAACAGACCGGTACGACCACTACCGAATTATTTACTGGCCCCACTTCTCTTGGAACCGGCAATATTAAAGTAAGAATTAAAGTAACGCGCGATAATACAGGAAATTGGGCAATATATGCCGATAATACCGGTGGTTACAATTACACCCTGCAAGGCAATGTTACCGATAATTCTTTTACTTCGACATCCTATTTCGGCGTTTATTGCGAGTACAGTACCGCTTCGCGATACAACCTCTACTATTTCGATGACTTCTATGCGGGTCCCATCGTACTGGACACAATACCACCGCAACTTGAGAGTGTATTTGTAGTAAATGCCAACAGGCTTGAACTTAACTTTTCCGAAGCCGTTAGCCAGTTGTCGGCCGAAAACACCCTGAATTATAATGTCAGCCCCGGCATGGGAGCACCCATAGCTGCTCAGCGAGTACTTACCGACCTGAAAAAAGTTACCCTCGATTTTGCATCTTCATTTATTCTGGGTACAAATTATCAGCTTACAGTTTATAACATTGAAGACCTGTCGCAAAACCTGCTTACCAGCCAGACAAGCAGCTTTATGTATTATGTGCCCAATACCTATGATGTGGTTTTCAACGAACTTATGGTTGACCCCAGCCCGGTTGTCGGGTTGCCCGACTACGAATACATTGAACTGTATAACCGCACCAATGCAGCTATTAATCTGCAAGGGTGGAAACTGAAATACGCCACAACAGAAAAGATTTTACCCGCGGCTATCATTCTGCCCGACAGTTTTTTAGTTATTACTTCCCCATCAGGTTTGTCCTATTTTAGCTCTTTTGGCAATGTCATTTCTGTTTCCGGGCTTTCAACTACTGCACTTGTAAACACAGGCACCACTTTGGTTCTTAGCGACATCAACGCTAAGGTCATTCATGCTGTCAGTTACACCGATGCCTGGTACCAGGACAACAATAAAAAGGATGGCGGATGGTCGCTTGAACAAATCGACCCGAATAATCCCTGCGCTGGCATAAACAATTGGAAAGCAAGTAAAGATGCATCGGGTGGTACACTAGGCCGAAAAAATTCAATTTTTGGAGTGAATACCGATAACATAAGCCCTGATGTTATTCGTGTGGGAATTATTGACTCAGTTACCATAGAGGTCTTTTTTAGTGAAAATATGTTGGGTACAACCCTTTTAAATACCTCTAATTATGCCATAGATAATAATATCGGGCAACCTGTTCAGGTCATTTCTAACTCTCCTTTGCATGCTTCAGTTGTGTTGAAATTAAATGCGACTGTATTGCCCTTTATTAAATATAAAATTACCGTATCAGATCAAATCACTGATTGTGTGGGCAATATTATATCGGATAACAATTTCGCTTATTTTGGTATTCCCGAAACTGTTGCGCCCAATGATTTAATAATTAATGAAGTGCTCTTTAATCCTCCTACCGGAGGTGTCGATTTTGTCGAAATTTACAACCGTTCTTCAAAAATAATCGATCTTAAGAATATCAGGCTATGCACCAAAGACACCATGAACAATACTTTAAATTCTCTGAAAGTAATCAGTGAAGGCAGTTATCTGATTTTTCCGAACGATTATAAAGCACTGACTACCAGCAAGAAAGGGGTTCTTGATTTTTACAACAGCCCCAATTCCAAAGGCTTTGTTGAGATGGCTTCTATACCTTCATATTACAACACAAATGGTATTGTGGTCTTGGCCACAATGGGTATGGAAGAAATTGATATTTTTGTATATACCGAGGATATGCATTATCCCTTGCTTACAGATGTAAAGGGCGTATCTTTGGAAAGGATTCATTTCGACCGGCCTACCAGTGACCCTACAAACTGGCATTCGGCAGCAGCTTCCGTGGGTTATGCTACCCCCGCTTATAAAAACTCTCAGTTCGGCGTGGTTGTTCAGGGAGAAGACCCCGTAACCCTTTCACCAGATATTTTCTCGCCCGATAACGATGGCTATAATGATGTGCTAAATATAGCCTATAAATTCAGTGAACCAGGTTATGCCGCTAACATTATGATATATGATGCCCGGGGGAGGCAGGTTATTTACCTTGTGAAAAATGAACTTCTGGGCACCGAAGGCGTTTTTTCGTGGGATGGCATAACAGAAGATAATCTTAAAGCCAATGTGGGCATTTACATTGTTTATTTCGAAATTTTTGATGTAAAAGGCAATGTAAAGAAATACAAAAAAACAACTGTGTTGGGCGGCAAACTCAAATAACCTATAAAATATATGATACCCTACAAAAAAGCCATACCTCATATTATTACGTTATTAAATCTTTTGTGCGGTAGTTTATCCGTTGTTTCAGCCCTAAAAGGCAATGCCGAAGCTGCCGGTATTTTTATTTTGTTTGCGTCGGTATTCGACTTTTTCGATGGTTTTGCGGCGCGTCTGCTACATTGTAAGTCGGAATTCGGCAAACAACTCGACTCCCTGTCCGATGTTGTTTCTTTTGGCCTGGCACCTGCTGTTATCATGTTTCAGCTTATGAGCTTTTCGGATAACATACCGTATGTACAGGTTTATAATGTCAACCCGCTGATTTATGTGGCTTTTCTGATTGTGCTTTTCTCGGCTCTTAGGTTAGCCAGATTCAATATCGACGAAAGACAAACCGACAGTTTTATAGGCCTCCCCACACCGGCCAATGCCCTTTTTATAGCATCACTACCCCTCATATTGTGGGTGTACAGCGCTTCAAATACCGAAGTAGCTATCTGGTCGCGGCAGATTATTAGCAATTATTATGTTCTTGCTGCTCTTACATTTGTTTTGTCTTATCTGCTTATTTCCGAATTGCCCCTGATGTCGCTGAAGTTCAAAACATACGCCCTGAAGGAAAACTACGGCAGGTATTTGTTTTTACTTATATCAGCCGTGTTATTTATTATTTTTCATATCGTTGCATTGCCTTTTATCATCATTATTTACATATTTTTGTCAATAATTATTAATTTAACCCCTTTAAAAAAATAATGTTTTTATGAAATATATAGCCGAAATAGATGTTATGCCGCTTAAAGCATTGCTCGACCCACAGGGAAAAGCTGTAAGTAACAGTATGAAAAATATTGGATTGCCGGAAATTGCTAATGTGAGAATTGGCAAACATATTACACTCGAATTGGATGCCGAAACTGATGAACTGGCACGGAAAAAGGTGCAGGAAGCCTGCGAAAAGCTCCTGGCAAATCAGATTATGGAAAGTTTTTCTTTTTCGATAAAAAAAACCGAATAAAAATATTAATTTTGCAAAAAAAACTCGAAATGGACGACTATTATCAACGTAACTAACCCGCGGATAGAGGCTATCATTATAACCTCTGTTCAGAAATTAGGAGGAATATATAGTGATAGCATATTACAAAAACGCAAACGGAGTTATTCCCTGCAACAAATGGGAACCCAATGGTTGGATGCATGTTGAATGCCCCTCAGAATCAGAAAAGAATAAACTGGTAGAAGAGTTTAACGTACCCATTGCTTTTCTTAATGACATCGAAGACATTGATGAGCGCCCGCGTGTCGAACTTGAAGACGACTGGTACCTTATCATCATTCGCATTCCTTTTCGCAGTAATGATCCCAAATTGCCCTTTTTAACTGCCCCCTTAGGCATCGTATTCAAGGACGACCTGTTTATTTCTATTTGCCATGTTAAGCAGGATATGCTTAATGATTTCAGTAATTACAGCATACGCAAAAACAGACCCTACTCTAACTTCTTTGATTTGGTTTACAGGCTTATACTTTCTTCAAGTGTATGGTATCTGAAGTATCTTAAACACATTAACATTCAGATTGAAAATGCTGAGGCTGAACTTGAAAAATCAGTCAAAAACAAGGAGCTTCAACGTTTGCTGGAAATTGAAAAATGCCTTGTTTATTTTACAACATCAATAAAAGGCAACGACCTGCTTATTAACAGAATTAAAAACCTGAAACTGAAAAAAGAAACCGTTGATGAAGAGCTTATTGAAGACGTTGAAATTGAACTTAAACAGGCTCAGGAAACCACCAAGATATACAGCGATATATTAAGTGGCATGATGGATGCTTATGCCTCTGTCATTTCCAATAACCTGAACATCGTTATGAAGCGCCTTACCTCTATTTCGATTATACTTATGATTCCCACTCTTATTGCCAGCCTGTATGGTATGAACGTGCCTAACCATCTCGAAAATAATAAGTTCAGCTTTTTATTTATAGTTCTGGCAACGATTTTTATCTCTTTAATTAGTGTTTATGTTTTTAGGAAAAAGAGGTGGTTTTAAAAAAAATAATGAAGTGTTCAGAGATGGAATGAACAAAATTTTTTAAAGTTTTGTAAACTTGCCCCAGGTTCTTAATTTGTTTTCGGCATTGGTAATTTTATACACATATATTCCCGGTGTAAGGCTTTTGTTATCAATGTAAATGGTGTTGCCTGTGATATTTTCTCTTCTGAAAATCAGTTTACTTTTGATATCATACACAGCCAGTTCAAAAGGCAATGCTGCGGGATTGTTGAATTCTATCGTGAAATCTTTGTTTGACGGATTGGGATATATATTTGATTTAACACCTTTGAAACGTATTTCGGAAATACCCTCAATAAAATCGGCCAGACAAAAATTATCGTAAGCAATACCCCCCATGTTATCGAAAATGCTGTCGCTAATAAAAGAAAAGCGAAAGGCAATGGTATCATCAATTTGGAAATTAAAATGTGAGGCCATATCTGCCAAAAGGGCTTCAAAGTGCATCCATCCTCCTGAATTTCCGGTTAGCTTGGGTTTGGATGTGTACCAGTGTATCGCAGTATTTAAAGAGGTATCATTAATAACATCAAACCAATTAAGACCGTTGTCTGGAGAAAATTCAATTTTACCAAAATCTTTTAAGGAGTCGGTTTGTACCGCATAAGAGCCTGTGAAAAACTTACATCCGTAATAGTCCCCTCCCGTAGCCAGGTATTTAATAATAAAAGCCGAAGTGTCGTTTGCAGGGTAAGGTATCAGGGTGTCGGTCATAATAGCAGGACCATATTGCTGACCAACAAAGTTTTTGTTCGAAAGCCCAATCTGCCAGATATTTCCGGGGTTATTCACCGTATCAATAAATACATGAGTCATGCAGTAGGGGTCGGAAAAATCGAGGATTAAATACTGTGAACAAGGTAGTTGACAATAGATAACAGATTGCAAAAACGATAACAGTGGCAAGATGAAATTTTTCATAGTAATGCGCAATAGTGAGGTTAATGAAAAACAAATATAAAGAAAATTTTATGTTCTACTCTTCCCCATTATCTTTCATAATGGACTTTTTTTCTTCTTTATCTTTTATGCCGAAATTATAACGGATATTAATGCCATAACGTTGGCTATCTGTGTAGCGGTCACCGGTGCTGCGTATGGAGCCCTGGTTGAGTGTAAATTCGGTTTTCATTGTCCGCAGAATATGTCTGGCACTGAACGAAACAGTAAGTTTCTTTTTAAATAAGGTTTGCGTAATTCCAAAATTCAGCGAGCCGAAGTTTTTGAGCTCATAAAAGTTCCAGCTGCCGTTTTGCATCATAAACCCGTTAAGGCGCAGGCGGGTTCCCTTAAAAAGTTTAAGTGAATGAAAGGTAAAGAAGCGCCAGCTGCCTCTCTCGTAGGTAAACGGTTGGTTTTCGTAGAAGCCGTTGAACTCATTCATATTATACTGTGCGCCTACAGTAAAAAAGTACTTCCCGCCGGGTGGTATTCCCACAATGCCTCTCAGGTAGGTTTCTTTACTGGTACCCAGATTGTCGTAAGTCCTGACAGCAATATTTTCATTGTTTTTATCTTTATAGGTTACGCTCGAAAATATATCGGTGGTATAATTTTTCCCCACAGCAAACAGGGGGGTGTCGTCGTAACTGACATTAAACTCAACATTTTCGGTAAACTGTGGTTTCAGTGCGGGATTACCAGTTTCGTAAAGGAACTGGTCGGTGTAGCGGATATACGGGTTGAGGCTTTGGTAGTCAGGGCGGTTGATGGTTTTCCGGTAAATGAGATAAGCCTGCAGGTCAATATCGAAGATGATTTTAAAAGGCCGGCTCAGATAGACATAGGGAAACCAGTCGGCGCGGCTCACTAGGAAGCTGGTGTCGTGTGGAACAGTCTGGTGGCCGTTCATATAGGTGTGTTCCATGCGCACACAGGCTTTGAGCAGAAAATCGCCCCATAACTTGCGTGAAGCCTGAAGGTAGGCTGCGTTAATACGCTCCTCATAACCGAAA
>JAKIYU010000105.1 GCA_022708385.1 Bacteroidota bacterium
GAAAGTAAATGATGCATCGGGCATAACTGAACCCCATTCTGAGCAGCCCAGGCTTCATTGGGGTACAGGTCGTAACCGAGTACCGGATTTCCGAGGGCCGTGAACATACCTGCAACCATTTTTCCAATACGTCCAAGACCTACAACCCCAACAGTTTTTTTATGGAGTAGGTTCCCTGTTTGTTTTTCCCATTTTTTCATTTTTAGTGCACTGTCAGCCTGGGGTACTTTCCTCAAAAGTGAAAATGTCAGTGCCAGGGTAAGTTCAGCTACGCTTCTGGTAGGGCCATCGGGGGTATTAACAACCGCTATGCCCTTTTGTTTTGCATATTCCATATCGACGCTGTCCATACCAACACCAACCCTGCTGATACATTTCAGATGGGGTAAAGCATCCATTACCCTTGCTGTAAGGGATTCTACACCGGCCACGATACCCACACAATCTTTTGCCAGTTCAATTACCTCATCTTCGGTCAGTTTTCTGCCGTATGGATTGTTTATAACTTCATATCCGGCGCTTTCGAGTATAACAATAGGGTCAGGCCCGACCTGGCCAAAAGAAGAAGGCGATGTTAAAATTTTACTCATAGTATTCGATGTTTTTATTGTTTTCAGACTGTTTTGCAAGTATATACAGTTCGGCGAGTATAAAATCTTCTTCCGAGCTGACTTTTATAGACCTGATAGGGTCAAAGGGATAAAGGGCATAATTGCCAATAAATACGGCATAGCCATGTTTTTCGTAATGTTCTTTGAATTTCCGGGCATTCCATATACAGACAGTCCATGCGCATAGCTGAACGGGATCAAGAAATTGAGTCATGGGCAAAAGGCCGTCGGTATTGAAATTTACAGGGCGCCCCCTGTAAAAAGACTGTAATTTTTCTTCCCTGACCGAAATAAGGCAATCCAGATTGTTCTTTTCGTAAAACTCTATGGCATTGTCTATATCTTCGGGTAATACAAGAGGGGAAACGGGATTGACCATAA
This sequence comes from Bacteroidota bacterium, assembly GCA_022708385.1. Taxonomy (GTDB): domain Bacteria; phylum Bacteroidota; class Bacteroidia; order Bacteroidales; family PXBB01; genus JAKIYU01. The sequence goes on from JAKIYU010000105.1 coordinate 993, forward strand.
CAAGGTTCTCGGCATCCACCTTGCACAGGAAATCATAATTAAACTGGTCCTGGCGGGCGTTGTCCTCAAGCAATTCGGGCAATCTCTCGAAGTAATTGACATTCATCTCCTTACAAAGTTTCTTCATCACATCACCTTCGGTGTTCACATATACCTGGCTCACATGCCTGGCATTTTTACCAGCTTCTATGGCATAAGCAACCATAGGTTTTCCATTGATAAGTCTCAGGTTTTTGCGTGGCACTCTTTTACTGCCGAGGCGGACAGGGATTTCTACTACATATTTCATGGCTTTCATATTAGGCTGAATTTATTTACTGAAAAAAATGTTTATCCACCAGGTTATACCTTAGCCGCGATTTGCGGGTTCTGATAGGCTTGGCGGGAATACCACCGACCATGGTCATGGGAGGTATATCTTTGGTAACAACGGAATTGGAAGCAATAACGGCGCCCCTGCCAATTTTTACGCCTGCCAAAATCACTGACCTGGCACCAATCCACACATTATCCCCTATTTCGACATTGCCGTATTCAGTCATAAAATAATCGCAATCAACTTTATGCTGCAAAGTATAAATAATGACGTCAGATGAAATACTTACATTATTTCCGATAATAATTTTTCCTTTTCGTCCATCGAACAGGCAATTGGGGTTAACGATGCAATTCCTGCCAATAACAATTTGCCTGCGTCCGAAATAGTTCAGAATCCGGCAGTTTGACCTTATTGAAGAATGTTTCCCAAGCACCATGTAACACCTTGAAAGGTTGTTTCTGAGGAACTTGCTGGGGATTTTATTAAAAAAGGCGTTGTATAAAAAAAGTCTGAGTTCCAGAACATAATAGGCAACGGTTTTCATCAGGCTAATGAGCAACGATACCAGGTATGAGGCCTGTTTGCGGGCAACGCATTTCACCGCAGTTGTGAAGCTTGTATATTTTTTATAGAATTTGAAGTCTGTTGCAATTTTATAATTTGAGCTGTTACTGAAAAGGCTTATGAAATATTTCAGTATTGAGCCGTCGTGCTTCAGTCCTGTCAACCTGACATCGTTCCAAACCTTAAGTGAAGGATGACAGATAATTGAAAAGCCTGCATTTACAGCGCGCAATGAAAAATCAATGGCGCCGTAATAATGGGGAAATGCTTTCTCATCAAAATAGTTTATTGCTTTGAAAACTTCTGCGGGTATTACGACTCCCCAGTTACCAGCCCAATCGGAATGCTGAATTTCGTGTTTTTCAGCATGATCGGTACTGTTGCTGTTAGGCAGATCTATTTTCCCCGTTTTTCTATTGAACAAGCCCCCTGAAAAGAAAATTTTATTATCGAAGCCTGCATAATACACTTTACTTGCTATGATTGTCCTGTTATACTTTTCATCCGCAAGGAGGCCTTCCAGAATGACAAAATAATCCTCACGGGCATCAATATCATCGGTCCAAAGCAAAGCATAATCAGTATTCAAAACTTCTTCAGCATATTTCATCCCAATATTCAGGCAGGCATTCATCCAAGCGTGTTTTTTGCTTTTCAGCAGGATGCAGGAAGGGTAAGTGGCATTAACAAAATCTACCACAGGATCTTTCGAACAGTCATCAATAACAATGACATCGTATTTAAACCCGCAAGCATTGTGTGAATTATAATACTCAAGAGCCTGATATAATGAGTTTAAGCCTTGTTTAACTATCTCAATTCTGTTGAAAACAGGAATTAGTATTGAAATATGCATCAGTTAAAAAGATTAAACATCAATTTTTTAAAAATCTGTTTAAAAAGGCATCGACATTTCTGGATGCAACTTTGTAATTTATATTGTTATTCATCCATGAATAAGCCTTTTCGGTAATTTCCGGGAAGAGATTCTGGTTGTTTACAAGAAATTCGAAGCCTTCAAATATACTTTCAATATTGTCCGGTTCAACAATGATCATGTGTTCCTTGTTTTTGAAGTACAGCTTCACGTCGCCGACATTTGTCATGACTACTGGTTTCCTGCATGCGAAATATTCACCCAGTTTGGTAGGAAAGCCTGCTTCTGCAGAAAGTCCCTTGGGTCTTGTCAGGGCGAAGATCTGGCAGGAGTTCAGAAGGGCAGGCACATCTTCGGAAGAAACAAGGCCGGCAAAAGTAATCCCATCGAGAGCCCCTAATTCCCTAGCAAAATCCTTCAGCGGGGGCAGCAGAGATTTTTCGCCCTTGGCATCGCCAATTACCAGGAGGTGTGTGTGCTTATACTTTTTGTACAGCAGGCTGAAGCTTTTCAGAAGATCGAGGATGCCATCCTTACTGGTGGGTGTTCCTATATACCCGATAGTAATTTTATCTTTTTTATGGGGAGGGACGACAATATTTTCGAATTTTGACGGGTCAATAAAATTCGGGATAATGGTAATATCCTTTTTGTACTCAATGACATTCAGGTAATAGTCCCTGAGGAAACTGGTAAGGACAATAATGCCATCGGCATATTTTGAAAAATATCTGAGCCCAAGGTAGAAGTTATACCATTTAAATGCCTTAAATGAAAAGAGATCATCAGGTTTTTCAAAATAGTCTGGTACGATAATTATCAGTTTTTTTCTTAGAATAAGGCTACAAGCCAGGGCGGTCAGAGTTTTAGTTACTGAAACGTCATAAGTAATCAACAGGTCAATATCCTTTTTGTTTTTTAACCGAATGCAGTAAAGCAGGGGCATCAGATAGCCCAGAAATTTAGCGTACACTTTTGCAAGAACTGATTTGGGCTGGGTTACAAATCCCAGGTGGGTATATTTTACGTTTTCAATAAAGCCCTGTTTCTGGTTTTTAATGTCGCTGGTATCCTTGTATTTGTTCGCTCTTGGAAGAATTACATGGATGTCATTATTTAACTGTGCCAGACCCAACGAGAAATTTCTCAGGTAGTTTGCGCTTGCACCGCCATAGGGAAAATTATGATAGGATAATAAGATTATTTTTTTATGCCGCTCCATAGATTGCTGAGTTTGGTATTTCCCAAGATAAGTTTCAGTGTTCGCCACGACGTATCGGTGATGGTATAATCCTGGGCTATCTGCGAATATTTTCGGAATTTGTGTTCTTCAATTACTGCTGCAATACTGTCGAGAACGACCTGGGGTTCGAAGCCGGTAAGGATGATAGTACCGGCGTCCTGTGCTTCGGGGCGTTCCATTGACTGACGGAAAGAAACGGCGGGAAAATTCAATATTGAAGACTCCTCGCTGATGGTACCGCTGTCGGAAATGGTGCATAGGGCATTCATTTGCAGGTAAACATAATCGAGAAAGCCAAAGGGTTTCATAAATTGTATAAGGTCATTGGCCCTGAAAGTTTTAACGTTTTCGATGCGTTTGCGTGTGCGCGGGTGAGTGGATACTATGATGGGTAATTTATATGTTTCAGCCAGCCGGTTAAGTATGGACAGTATTTTTTCAAGGTTTTCGGGATTGTCCACATTTTCTTCGCGGTGCGTTGAAATGAGAAAATATTTACCTGCATCAACTTTAAGGCTCTGCAGGGCATTTGAAGCTTTAATTTTTGGCAGGTAGTAATCGAGCACTTCTTTCATAGGAGACCCTGTAAGGTAAATCCTTCTGTGAGGGAGCCCTTCTGAAAGGAGGTGGCGCCTGGCATGTTCGGTGTAAACAAGATTATAGTCGGCTATATGGTCAATAATTTTCCTGTTGGTTTCTTCGGGCACATTCAAATCAAAGCACCTGTTACCAGCTTCCATGTGGAAAATAGGTATATGCATGCGTTTGGCCATGTAGCCGGCAAGGCAGGAATTGGTATCGCCCAGCACAAGAAGGGCGTCGGGCTTTTCAATTTTAAGCACTTCTTCTGTTTTCCTGAAAATATCGCCAACGGTGGCTCCCAACGATGAGGTATCCACGCTGAGAAAATAATCGGGTTTTCGCAGCTCAAGTTCAAGCCAAAAAACTTCATTTAACTCATAATCGTAATTCTGACCTGTGTGAACAATAACCTGGTGCAAATACTGATCAAGCAATGCCATGGTTCTCGACAAGCGTATAATTTCCGGTCGGGTACCTACAACAGTCATTACCTTTAGTTTGGCTTTATGCATATTAATTATTTGTTTACATAAAATTAAAAAAAAGAGATTATTATTAAACCCCTTTCAAAAAAAGCAAATACACAAAAATAAAATAAAAAATCACATCGGTTTAAAAAAATGCATTAGTTTATACAACTTCATAAAAGGTATCCGGATCATTACTATTAAAATGTTCACTTATCCAGAACAACGTAATTAGCTCTTCAGTTCCAATATTTTTTATGTTGTGTGAATACCAGACGGGCATATCTACAAAAGAAGGGGCATCTCCATTGAGTTCAAATGACAATACCTTGTCCGTACCAATTTTTCTGAGTTCTATAAGAGCTTTCCCTTTTATTACAACAAAACGCTCAGCCTTGCGTAGGTGAAAATGGTTGCCCCTGGTAATACCAGGCACAGTGGTTGAAAAAGAGACCTGACCGCCACTGTTGAGTTTTAGGGTTTCAACAAAAACGCCCCTGCTGTCGGTATTTTTTTTAAGTAAAAAGGGAAAGAAATTCCTGTGGTCAATATAACCAATCAGGGTATTGAAAAGGTTCCTGTCGAAAGGATCATCCAGGCAGGGTATTTCCCCTTTTAGGAAATAATTTTCTTTCATCAGTGAGAGCTTTTCAAGGAGCTTTGAAACTTTAATCGTGGTCGTATAGGGGACAAACACAGTGTCGAAGCAAGATTTTGCAGGTGCTGTCTTACTATCGCCTGTTTTAAAGTCGTGGCTGCCGCTATTTATTTCTTTCATAACAAGGTCAATGATAGTTCCAACCAGTTCGCCCACATAGATCAGTTTCATTTCCCCGTCAATTTCAATTCGGGGTGTTTCGTTATGGGTCAGCTGGTGACAAAAGGTAGCCACAACGGAGTTGTAATAAGGATGGCCGTAGGGCCCGAAAACATTGGGAATTACCAGCCCTGTAAACCGCGCCTGATTTCTGGCGGCCCAGTCCTCTAACAGTGCTCTGCCTTCTTTTTTTGACTTTCCGTACAAGTTGTCGCGTTCTTCCTGGGTGCTTGAGGAGAAAAGAATATAGGGTTTTGAGCCGATCGTTTCACAGGCATCGATAAGTTGTTTAACCAACTTAATATTGGTGTTGTAAATGACCTCGGGGTCGTTGTGGCGGTTCATGGCTGCGAGGTGGACTATAACATCGCACGAGGCGACAAAATCTTCAAGTTTTTTACTGTCGCTGAAGTACATATCCTCGAACGGGATTCGCTGAAAGACAGTAGGGGTAAGCCCAAGAGTATTGTAGAGGTGGGTACCGACAAAACCGGGCTGCCCTGTGATACCGATTTTTACTTTTTTATTTTCCATTTTTAATATTCGAAGTGATCAGGGGTTTCTTCGCCAAGTACATCTTTTCTGACTTTGGATAAGGTCAGCAGGAGTTCTTTAGTTTGTTCGATATTGAGGATATTGGTATTATTGGAGGTATAATCGTATATATTACAAATTTCGGATTTACCCTCGAAGAAAAACTTTCCATAGTTTAAATCCCTGGTATCGGCAGGTATCCTGAAATAATCTCCCATATCTTCAGCATTCAGCATTTCCTCTCTGGTAAGCAGGGACTCGTATTTTTTTTCGCCGTGGCGTGTGCCGATAACCCTGATTTCATTTTTTGCATTATATAATTCCAAAAGAGCTTTAGCCAGAGTTTCGATGGTACATGCCGGAGATTTTTTCACAAAAATATCTCCATTATTTCCATTTTCAAAGGCATAGACAACGAGGTCGACAGCCGTATCGAGGTTCATCATGAAACGGGTCATATCAGGGTCAGTGATGGTAAGGGGCCGGCCGGCCTTGATCTGCTCAATAAACAAGGGGATAACAGAACCCCTTGAAGCCATTACATTGCCATAGCGTGTACCACTGAAGACACAGCCGGTACCATTAAGGTTTCTCGACATAGCAATCATCACTTTTTCGCTCAGTGCTTTGCTGATGCCCATTGCATTTATTGGATAAACAGCTTTGTCGGTGCTTAACACGATGGTGTGTTTCACTTTGTTATACATGGCAGCCCTGAGCACATTTTCGCACCCTTCGACATTGGTTTTTACAGCCTCCATGGGGAAAAACTCGCAGGAAGGAACCTGTTTGAGGGCTGCGGCATGAAACACCATATCCACTTTGTGCATGGCTGCCTCAATTGACGAATAATTGCGCACATCGCCAATAAAGTACTTAATTCTTGCGTCTTTGTAAATATGTCTCATATCATCCTGTTTCTTTTCGTCGCGACTGAAGATTCTTATTTCGGAAAATGAATCATTACTAAGAAACCGCTTTAACACAGCATTGCCAAAAGAGCCTGTGCCCCCGGTAATCAGAAGAATTTTATCTTTAAACATATATGATTAATTTAAATTATTAATTATTCTATTTTTTTTATAAACATATTCGAGGAAGGGAAACGAGAGGAAAAAAGGAAACTGAAAAATAATCTGCGAAAAACCAAGTATCAGCACAATTAAAAGGCAAAAAAATGGTTTATAATCCGATTCATAATAAGTAACAATTTTCCCAAACGTTCTATAAAAAAGGTAAAAATAATAAATAACGAATATTATCCCATAATAAACTATTATTTTTGAAACACCGTTATTTCTATGCCTTGTCTTAATATCATATTCAACAACACCAATAACATCATACACATTACGTCCGTAACCAATAACAGGGTTTTCTTTAATAAGCACAAGGTCTGCCATAAAAGATCCAAATCGTGAACTGGTAGTTTCATTTCTATCTTCAATATTGGTTTCAATTTTTTCTTTTAAAAATGGGAGTGATTCAAATAAATAATAAGAGAAAGAAACCATAATAATAAAAATAAAATAATATTTAATTTTATTAAATTTCATTGCATTACTTATAAGAATAAAAAAAAGAGCTAAATAACCTGCAGTAGAAATTGTAGTAATTATTGTAACAATAAGGAAAATGTTTTTTCTTGAAAACATCTTTTTATTAATCATAATATTGAACAACAAAGCCAAATTTAAATATACGGCATACATACCAGGTTCGCAGAAAGGCCCTGAGTTACGAATATTCTCATAAATAAAATATTTGTTAAATGTATAAAAAATAATATTGGGGTAAATTCTATCGTCAATTGCATTATCAAAAAAACTCGGTGTTTTGAAGTAATCGGCAAGAGATAAAAAGAAATCTATTGAAGGTGTTAAAAGTATAATAAGAAAAATTGGAACAGTTATAAAACAGGTAAAATAGATTATATTTATAAAAATATTTAAAAATTTTGTTTTAACAATTTTAATAATTATATAACCAAGTATCAATCTAAGAATAATGCCAATAAGAGTTGACGCTTTAAAATTCTGAAAATAAACAGACTGAAAAAACTCAATAAATACAAGAATAAAAAAGAAAATCAATTCATGAGGAGAGAGTTTTATTTTTCGGATGAAACCAAAAAAAGCAGCA
>JAKIYU010000106.1 GCA_022708385.1 Bacteroidota bacterium
AAACGCACCGGCATCCTGACCGATGTTACGGTGTTTTCGTTTCATGCTGTGAAAAACCTGACCACTGCTGAAGGAGGCGCCGTGTGCCTAAATCTGCCTGTTCCGTTTAATAACCAAGCTATTTATGAATATTTGTGCATAAAGTCATTACATGGGCAAAACAAGGATGCGCTTCAAAAAACCCAATCGGGTAAATGGCGCTACGATATTGTTGAAGCCGGTTATAAATATAATATGACAGATATTCAGGCAGCTATCGGCGTTATTGAAATTGACCGGTACGATACACTCATATTGGAGCGCCGCAGGCAAATATTCAATCAATATTCCAATTTTTTTAACAAGAAATCATGGGCGCTTTTACCTGATGTAAAAACAAGCGATAAGGAAACTTCGTATCATGTTTATACCCTTCGCATCAGAAATTTTACCGAAATGCAACGGGATGCCGTTATACAAGCTGTTTTTAATGCAGGTGTTGCTGTAAATGTGCATTTTATACCTTTGCCCATGATGTCGTTTTATCGTGGTTTAGGATACGATATATCACATTACCCCGTGGCCTTTTCCAATTACGAAAGGGAAATCAGTTTGCCCGTCTATTTCGACCTGACCGATGCGCAGGTTGATACTGTTTGTAATGTTGTGAGCGAAGCTGTTGAGACTGTTCTTAACATTCAAGCATGAAAAGAATTTTCGACCTTTTTTTTTCTATTGTTTTTATTATACTGCTTTCGCCCTTTTTTTTGCTGTTTTCACTCTTGATTGTTATTGATTCGCCAGGGAGTGTGTTTTACAGGCAACAAAGGGTGGGAAAAGACGGTAAGGATTTTTTTTTGATAAAATTTCGCACTATGAGAGCCGGAGCCGATAGGAGCAGTTTGCTGACTATTGGGAGCAGAGACCAAAGAATTACACGTGTTGGGTATTTTTTGAGGAAGTATAAACTGGACGAGTTGCCACAGCTTTTTAATATCATTTGTGGTGAGATGAGCATTGTAGGGCCGCGCCCTGAAGTACGTAAGTATGCAGCACTTTATAACACCGAACAATTAAAAGTTCTTTCTGTTTTGCCGGGGCTTACTGATTATGCCTCGCTTAAATACATTAACGAAAGTGATATGCTTTCGCAAAGTAATGACCCCGAAGCCCTTTATTTAAACGAAATTATGCCCGCAAAACTGAAACTGAATCTTCAGTACATTGATGAAAGAAATTTCATGACAGATTTGAAAATAATCCTGATGACGATTAAAAGAATTCTGTTTTAATTATAAACGATTCTTTACCTTTTATGCTAGCTTTAATCGCTTGTATATATTAACTTTGTCAATTTCTTTTAGTTCGACTAAGCATCGTTCGGTAAACTCACTGTGGCACTCACTATAAATTTTTGGGTGCTAGTAAAAACCTTATACCGACTTGCTATCAAGATGCTTAATCAGGCTGAAAGCCTGAAATTATTTCAACCCTAAGCAAGGCTTCGGGAAATAAAAAAAAGATGTAATTTCGCTCTGAAAGAGCAGCTTAAAATTCAAATATTATAGCACTGTCCTTATCAAAACTATTTGTTCATATAGTTTTTCACACTAAGCACAACAAAAAAATAATCATCTTTTCAACTTATACACTTTATAGGTTAGTGTCTTTTTTAATTTGCCCTTACAGGGCGACTTGTTTAGTGTTTATTCCTGAGGCTTCGCCTCAGGTTGAAGTAGAAGCTGTCTCAAAAGTCAAATATTTTTTAAAAAACATTGTTTTTGCCCGCGCGTACCCTTTTATTCCCTGAAGGGAGCTACCCTTGTAATGCGGGATGGGTAGCCACCTTTAGGGGGTATGGGGGTAAAGATGGCCAAATACAAAACTTAACAAAAACAATGCTTTAAAAACTTTTGAGACAGCTTCTTATACCATACACCTGTGTCTTTTAAGACCAATTTTGATATGATTTTATCACCAGCTCCTCAAAAAAGATTTAACCATTATTTTCAGAAAAATAGGGCTGTATGAAAAATAAATTTAACTTTGTTTATCAGTTTACTGCTTTTTACCTATGAAGATTGCTATTATCTCCGATATTCACGAGGATTATATAAGCCTTATGCAAGCTGTAAGGCTGATTGAAAAGAAAAAATGCGATGAAGTTATATGCCTTGGTGATATCGTAGGTTTCAGTATCCCGTTTTATGATTATATCGAAACCAGAAATGGTTCTGCTTGTGTGAAGTGGGTAAAAAACAACTGCAAATATACCATTGCCGGTAATCACGATTTATACGCCGTCAGAAAAGTTCCTGTGAATCAGGTGAGGTAATTTACATATCCCGATAATTGGTATGACCTTACTTTTCATGACAGGAAGAGGATAGCAGGCAATAGTATCTGGTTGTACGAGGACAATGAATTATCGGCACTTCTTGATGAAGAGGACATAGATTATTTAAGAAACCTGCCCGAATTAATAATTACTGAATTAGCCGGCCGCCCCTGCCTGCTTTGTCATTTTGTGCACCCCGACATAAGCGGTTCGGCCAAAGAATTTATTTACCATTATAGCGATATTGCTTCACATATTGAATTTATGAAAGCCGGACAATGCACTCTGGCTTTTTTCGGGTCACATGCATTATGAGGGAATGGTAAGAGTAACAGGAAAAAGGATGCTTAAGACCGGTTTCGGAAAGAAAGTGAACTTAAGCCCCTTTGAGTGGGTAAGCCTGCCGGCGGTTTCAAATTTCAAAAATGCCAATGGCTTTCTTGTGTGGGATACAGATAACAAAACCTTGGAGCCTGTTTCTTTAAGAAGAAAATTCTCATTTATTTAAAAAAATATACATGATTTCAACAGAGCTTAAACAAAAAAGCGCCTTTTTCATAAACATTGTTTTGTCCTCAATGTTTGCCGTGGTATTGTTTATTGCTTCGCTTTTCTACCTTGTTATTCCAGCTTTTGAAAATAACATGATGGACCGTAAGCGTGAAATGATTAAAGAGCTTACCAATGCCGCTACGAGTATTCTAAATAAGTATTACAAGGATGAGGCCGACAGCCTTATAAGCATGTCAGAAGCCCAGCAGAAAGCCATTTCCAGAATTCAATACCTGCGCTACGGTGAAGAAAATAAAGACTATTTCTGGATTACAGACACGGCGCCAGTAATGATTATGCATCCCTACAGGCCAGAACTTAACGGACAAAGCCTGGCCGATTTTAAGGATTCTCATGGAAAAAAACTTTTTGTCGAAGCGGTTGAGGTGGCCAGAGAAAGCGGTCACGGCTACATTGATTATATGTGGCAATGGAAGGATGATTCTACACATATAGTGCCTAAACTTTCGTATGTAAAAGCTTTTAAGCCCTGGGGATGGATTGTAGGAACAGGCATTTATATAGAAGATGTCAAGAAAGAAATTAAAGCGCTTACTGCAAAATTTACCCGCATCAGTATTTTTATCTCATTGATTACCGCATTGAAACTTTTTTATGTGAGCCGGCAATCGTTACGCATCGAACGGAAGCGGAGAAAAGCAGAAATGGAATTAAACGAATCGAAAGAGAAGTACAAGTCGCTTGTTGAAGCATCTACCGAAGGCCTGATGATGATAATAAACGGCAAAATAACTTTTTCAAACATTGTCCTTCAGAACATGTTGTTGTATAAAGCCGAAGAACTGCTTGAAAAGGATTTTTCCGAAATTGTTACTTTGCCTCCCGCTCTTATAAAGAATATTCATGAATCGCCACAGACTGTACATCAGGATGCTCTTGAAACGGTACTGTTAAAGAAAAACGGCCAGGCTGTAAATGTATTGCTCAACATTTCACCCATTGTTTTTTACGAAAACCAGGCCCTTATTTTTACTGTGAAGGATGTGAGCAGGGATAAATTAATGGAAGAGGAACTTTTTCAAAGCAAAGAGAAGTTTAAAACGCTAATGGACAGGCTAAACCTTGGAATATTCCGCACCACGCTCGATTTGAAAGGACGCTTCCTTGAAGCCAATGAAACGGCATTAAATATTTTAGGTTTTAAGAGTTTTAATGAGCTATCGAAGTATTACATACTCGATTTATTCATTGATTTGGAAGATAAAAAAACATTTCGCCAGGTCTTGCTTGAAAAAGGGTTTGTCAAAAACCAGGTCATTAAACTCAGGCGGAAAAACGGCCAGATAGCTGTTGTTACAGTTTCGCTGGTTGTGGTGGGCAAAGAAGATGCGGCCAAATTCTGCGACGGCATTATTGAAGATGTATCTCATCTGAATTATAGAACTAATGAGCCCAACGACATGTTGGATAGTTATGTGTCGTTTACGCAACTCTATTACCAACCCGTAAAAAATCTTGCCCGTACACCGGTCCTTTGCAGGATGCAGGAACCCATTGAAAATATTCCCCTAAAAATGAACGGGGCCAATACATCGGTGGTTTTTATAACAACCGATGAAAATGATATTGTGGGTGTTGTATCCGACAGCGATATCAGATCAAGGTGGGCAGCCAATAAAGATACCGGCTGTACAAGAGTTTATGAGATAATGACATCACCGGTAATTTCTGCGCGTGATGATATTTTCCTTTTTGAAGCACTTAATATACTCAGAAAGCACAATATCAGAAATCTACTGTTGAAAGATATGACAGGAAATTGCACCGGTTATGTCAGCAAAGATATGCTTGCGGTTATTCAGGTCTTTTTACCTGTAAACTTTACGGCTACCATAGAGAACACATTTTCTGTTGAAGCCCTGAAAACCTTAAGAGCTGCTTATGTCAATGCCATATTACCCCTGATTGAAAATGGCGTCAAACCGTATATCGTCAGCCAGAGTTTATCAGTTTTGTCAGATGCATTAACAAAAAAAATTATCAATAGCGTTATTAAAGAAATGGGCGAACCTCCTGCGGTTTTTTGTTTTTTCTCACTTGGGAGTGATGCGCGTAAAGAGCAGACCTTAAGTACAGACCAGGACAATGCCCCAATTTTTGAAGATGTGCCAAAAGAGCAAGAACCTGATGTGTTGAAATATTTTAGGGAATTTTCGCTGAAGGTTTGCACAGCGCTTAATGAGATAGGTTATAATTTTTGCAAGGGTAACGTGATGGCCATGAATCCCGAATGGTGCATGTCCCTTAAAGACTGGAAAAATAAATTCGGTAAGTGGATTAATAAAGGAAATGCAAAGGATTTGCTTGATATCAATATTTTTTTCGACATCAGACCTGTATATGGCGAGGCCAGCTTAACTGAGCAGCTTGAAGCTTATATCTTTGAGGCTACTGCCGAGAATCCGGCGTATTTGTTTTATCTTACCCAAAACACATTATCTTTAAAACACCAGGTTGGTTTTTTGGGGAATATATTACTTGAAACTGCCGGTGCACCGCCGGAAACTGTAAATATTAAAGAAACACTCATGCCTATTGTTAATTTTGCGCGTATTTATGCGCTTAAACAAAGGTGCAAGGAGGCAGGAACCCTACAAAGGCTTAGCTGCATTTACAAGGAAAATGTGCTGAACCCTTCAACTTATGTAAATATATTGCAGGCGTTTGAATATCTGAACCAGGTAAGATTAAAGCACCAGGCTGATTTATAAGAAACAACCTGAAACCCGATAATCTTATCAATACCAATAAATTGAGTGAACTGGATAAAACGATAATTAAAAAGGTGCTTTCCAACATTAACAGCATGCTGGCCAAGCTGAGTTACGATTTTAAGGGCACATTATAGGGGGCGTGAGAAGGGACGTTTTATTTAATCCACCTTTTTACTTCGGGCGCTTCATAATGGCGAAGCCAGTTAATAAGTTGGGCGGGGTTTTCCTCAGCATGGAACAATTTTAAATGGGCGGGGCTTATAAATGATTCATTTTCCATGTGCCCGAAAAAGTGGAGCAGAGGGTCGAAGAATTTGCCGGTATTAAGAAATCCCATGGGTTTGGTATATTTTCCCAGTTGGGAGAGGGTAAGCACTTCGGAAATTTCGTCGAGGGTGCCAAAGCCGCCCGGTAATGCCACAAAGGCATCGGACATATCAATAAGTTTTACTTTACGTTCGTGCATGGAATCAACAAGAATAAGTTCATCGAGTTTGTTGTGGGCAATTTCCTTTTTTTTGAAAAATACAGGTAGTACACCAATGGCTTTGCCACCGTTTTGCAGGGCACCATCGGCCACAGCCCCCATCATTCCTACTTTAGCGCCGCCGTATATCAGAAGCAGGTTTTGTTCGGCTAAAGCTTTTCCAAATTCATAGGCCGCACCGGTGTATTGCTTATCATTCCCACTGCGGGAACCGCAAAATACGCAGACAGATTTCATCGGAGATAAATATTGATGGGCAAAATTAATAATATTTACTAAAGCATTTAAAAAGTATTTTGTTGCCTTAAAATGAATATCTTTGCAACGATTATTATATGTTCATATTTTTACTATTATGCTAAGTCGCAGGCAAGTCAGGATTAAGGTGCTTCATGCATTGTATGCCTACCAGCAAACCGATAAAGCTGACCTTCATGCCGGGCAGCAGGAACTGAATCGCAGTATTGACAAATTTTTCGACTTGTTTTATTTTCAGCTTATGCTTCTGCCAGAAATTGTGGATGTGGCTGCCAGACTTATTGAAGAAGGTAAACAAAAGAGAGTACCTGCTCCCGAAGACCTTAACCCCCAGATGAATTTTGTAAATAACAGCCTGCTTAAAGGATTGCTCGAAAATAAAAACCTAGCAAAAATATGCCAACGCAGAACTATCAACTGGACTATTAACCAGGACATCCCCCGCAGAATTTTTAAAAAGTTCAGGATGAGCCCTGTTTATAAAAGCTATATGCAACTCCAATCCCCTACTTTTGAACAGGACAAGGCTGTTATTCTAAAACTGCTCAAGAAGTTTATCTATACGCATCGGGCACTATACGACTTTTATGAAGAAAACAGCCTGTACTGGATTAATGATTTTGACCAGGTCACTTTTATACTGATTAAAATACTTATGTCGTTGAAAGAGTCGAATGTGAGCACATACCGGTTTATTGATAATTATGACAATGAATTGCAGGAAGAGGTGTTTTTTGCCAATAATTTATTTCAGAAAACAATCCTCCATTTTGATGAATACAACAATATTATATCGGGATATACTCAAAACTGGGAAATGGAAAGGGTGGCATTGATGGACAATCTGATCATGAAAATGGCCGTGTGCGAGTTTATGGAATTCTCATCTGTTCCTGTAAAAGTCACATTGAATGAATATATTGAAATAGCTAAAATTTACAGCACACCTAAAAGCAATATTTTTATTAACGGTGTACTGGATAAGCTGGTTGATGATTATAAGAAATCAGGCAAAATTAAAAAGATAGGCAGGGGGCTAATCGACAACTAATGTTAATGCAGTTTGCTGATAACATCGGCTACTTGCTCCATGAGCCAGCGCGGGGTGGAAGTAGCACCACAAACACCTGCTGACCTGCACTTGCTAAACCACACAGGGTTTAATTCTTCTGGACTGGAAATAAAATAGGAGCGGTTGTTGTTTTTAAGGCAGACATTGTACAGAAAAATCCCATTTGAGCTTTTCTTACCTCCGACAAATATAATTACGTCATGTTCCCGCGCAAAAAGAGAAATCTGGGGCTCTCTGTTGGAAACCTGACGGCATATCGTGTCATTGGCCTCAACGAAAAGGCTCTTGTCTTTAAGTTTATTCTTTAAAGTGCTTACCACTTCATCAAAACCATCTTTGCTTTGTGTCGTCTGAGAGAACAGAATAACAGATTTTGAGAAATCAATTTTGTCGATGTCCGATAAGTCGTTAATTATGATGGCAGAATTATCCGTTTGTCCCACAAGCCCGTTTACTTCGGCATGGCCTTCTTTACCATAAATGACAATCTGGGCGTTTTTTTTAAGGGCTTCATCAAAACCAAGTCGGATTTTGTTTTGTAAGCGCAACACTACAGGACAGGAGGCATCTATGAGCTGTATGTTATTTTCTAAAGCAATGCGATATGTTTCTGGTGGTTCACCGTGTGCTCTTATAAGAACCACGGCATTGGTCAGTTGGGAGAACTCTTCGTGGCTGATAATTTTTAGTCCCTTGCTTTTCAGCCGCTCCACCTCCATATTGTTGTGAACTATATCGCCGAGGCAATAAAGCGTGCCTTTTTTTTCGAGTTCGTTTTCGGCAGCCTGTATGGCATAAACCACACCGAAGCAAAAACCGGAATTAGGGTCAATGACAACTTTCACGATTTGTTATTTTTTGATAAAATCCCCCAAATTAGTGCTTAAAGTAATATGGTTGGGAGAACCTGCCAGGTGATAAGCCGAACGGGCATAGCCTAATTTGAATTTAGACACTTTAAGAGCTACACCCCACGACAGGCCGACAGTTGACACATGCGATGGTACACGCATTTCTTTGCTGCGGCGGTAATTATAGGCCAGCGAAAAACTCAGGTTTTTGCCGGGCGAAAACTCAGCACCTCCTACAATATGCCTGA
>JAKIYU010000107.1 GCA_022708385.1 Bacteroidota bacterium
ACTTTTATATTGAATGTCGAATATCGAACCTGTCTGCCGACAGGCAGGCATCGATTTTTGATTTGATTTCAATTCTCTATTACTTCTGAAATCTGCACTCAATATTCTTTAATCATTATTCTGAAGCCTGCGCTAGTTCACTCCGAACTCCGAACTTCAAACTTGCCTGCGGCAAGCAGGCTCCAAACTTCTTTCCTCTACTTCCCCCAGTTCTCCGGGTCCTGCCGCCACACCTTAAGGTATTCGAGGTCTGATTCCTGTATATAGCCCACCGCGCAGGCTTTTTGCACAAGGCTGTCGTAATTGCTTAAGGTAATCAGCGGGCAATGGGCGTTTTTAAACATGTCTTCGGCCACTTTAAAGCCATAAGAGAAAATGGCGGCCATGCCTTTTACATTCAGACCGGCTCCTCTCAGGGCCTCAACCACCCGAAGGCTGCTCTTGCCAGTCGAAATAAGGTCTTCGATAACAACCACCGATTGGCCCGATTCAACATAACCTTCAATTTTGTTCTCCAGCCCGTGTTTTTTTTCTTCAGAGCGCACGTAGCAGAAGGGGAGGCCCAGGTCGTGCGCCACAAGCACACCATGACCAATGCCTCCGGTGGCCACTCCGGCAATGACATCAGGCACACCGTAAACATCTTGTATGACTTTCACAAACTGCTGCCGTATGTAATTCCTGGTCTTGGGATAGGATAAAATTTTCCTGTTGTCGCAGTAAATTGGCGATTTCCACCCCGATGCCCAGGTAAATGGTTTTGCAGGTTCCAGTTTTATTGCTTTAATTTGCAGTAAGAATTCAGCCACTTCAAAAGCCGTTTCATTTTTATGAATTGTTTGTGCCATGTTTAAAATTTATTATAATTCGCTTTCATTACATATTCAAAAACCTTCCAAAAATTCAGGGGTAAGTGATAACACATTGAATATCATGCCTTCTAAAGGTATTGTGCCCACTTTTCAGGAAATAATACAGTGCCTTAAACCCGACGTTAAAATTAATAAAATTATTATTTCGGATGCAGAACTCCGCAAAATATTTGATGATGTTTTCAGAAACTGTAAGCTGATAAAGGCTGCCGGCGGACTTGTGGTAAACAATAAAAATCAGGTACTGATGATTAAAAGATTTGGCGTGTGGGACTTGCCTAAAGGAAAAATTGAAAAGAATGAAAGGATTTACACCGCAGCCATTCGCGAAGTGGAGGAGGAATGCAGCGTAAAGGGCTTGCAGATTGTTAAAAAGCTACCTCCTGCCTACCATGTCTATACTGAGAAAAATCAATGGATTTTAAAAAAAACTTACTGGTTTCTGATGAAAACAAACAGCAAGGGCACACCCGTTCCCCAGGCTAAGGAACATATCACCGAAGCGTTGTGGTGCAGCAGGCAGGAAGTCGTTCAGTGCCTTAATAACACCTACGGCAACATCAGAGATGTTATCTGTAACGGCTTTGCACGAGGGCTGATAAGACCAAAGTGATTTTTTGGTTTCAGATTTTTATTTTTATTCATATATAAGAAATAAAGTCTTATATATTTATAAAAATCGTACCTTTGTACCTACAAATTTAAATATGGTTTCCTATGAAAAAAGCACTCTTTTTTGTTTTTTTTGCATTATTTATAACCGGCAGAACCCTTGCTGCCAATATAACCAGTAATACTGTAACAGGCAATTGGAACAGCACAGCTTCCTGGTCCGGAGGAATTCTGCCCACAGCCAATGATACCGTGATTATTGCATCAGGGGCTCATATAACACTCAATACAAATGCCACTGTTTATAAACTGCGCATAAGTACAGGCGGCACCCTCAGCCTTTCAAGCTATAAACTTACCTTAAACGGTAACGGCGCCGACTATGGCAGTATGTCTATTTATGGCACACTTAACCTCAATACAGGCGCTCTTGAATTGACAGGTGATTTTTATACAGGCTCTTCAACTTACCATGGCACGTTTAATTGCAATACCGGCACCGTGAACTTTATAGGTAACCAGCATCAGCAGATTTACGGCGCAACCATACCTGCTTTCTATAACCTTACCACCAGCAACACCAATAATGCCCTGCAGAAAGGCGTTACAGGGCATCCGGTAAATACCATTATCAAGGGCAATTTTGTGGCAAACGGTGTCTTTAACCGCTGCAGCGAAAACAATTACCCTGCTAAGGTTACTTTCGACGGAAACACCACCCTGTCGGGTATTTATAGCTTCTTTCTCCATCATGTCGTGATTGAATCAGGCGCTACACTCAATGCTGGAAACAAGACCATTTACATCTATGGCAACTGGACCAACAACGGCACATTTGTCTGTGGTACCAGCACCCTGTGGTTTGCTTACGATCCCAATCATCCCACCCAATCCAACCAGACCATAGCCAATATCAATGCTTCATCAAATCCATTCTATAATATCTATATCAACAAAACAACGGGCAGTGTATCTCCCATAGCCCACCCCAGCGATGCACTTAATCCCCTAGGCCATTTGTGGGTGAATGGCAACTTTACAGTGAATAACGGCACATGGGTGAACGGCGACAGGCAACTGTGGGTAAAGAAAGATTTTATTGTGAATTCCGGCACTTACACTGCCAGTCAGGGCAGGGTTATTATGAACGGCGCAACCCAACAATTGCTCAAAACCGGCAGCAGCAACCTCTACAAACTGACAATTGATAATTCCGGAAGCGGTGTGTTGCTCGTGTCCGATGTAAATATAGCCAATGAGCTGGTTCTTACCAATGGCATAATCAACACCACATCCAATTATCAGGTAAATGTTACCAATACGGCAACCACGGCTATACCGACTTACTCGGCCAGCAGTTTTGTGGTGGGCAAACTTCGTAGAGCACTGGTTAGTGGAGCAGCTAACTATATTTATCCTGTCGGGCCCATGAATGTAACACCCCTCAAATACCGCCCAATTACTTATGAACAAACCTCTGCCGGCGGGGCATCTAGTTTGGCCATGATGGCTGATAATATTACACCTAACGCCAACTTGGCTAACTGGTATATACAAATAAGCACCAACAGCGGTAACCCTACAGGTAATTTGTTGTTTTCATATAACCTATCGCAGGATTTTCCTGCCGGTGTCAATGAGTGTTCATTTTCTGTTGTCAGGGGGAGCATACCTACACCGGCTAACTGGAACTTTGTGCTTAACACGGTCACAGGGGCATCAGGAGGCAACTCCGGAACAATCAAAGCGGCTATACCCGCCACTTTGTCACCCAATGCATTTATAATTGGCGAACCGGTTATTCAGCTTAATAATACGTCCATCTGTTTTAACAACAGTGTTGCGCTCAATGTGGCATCGCCAACAGGCACCACTAACTTTAACTGGTACAATGCCCCTTCCGGCGGTACCCTGCTTCAGTCTAACACGGCAAACTACACCACACCCAATCTTAGTTCAACTACTACTTATTATGTGGCCAATGTAAACGGAACAACCGGCTGTATTACCAATTACCGCAGCCCTGTAACCGTTACTGTGGGCAGCAATATAAACGTAAATATAGTAGCCAACGGGCCCACCTCAATATGTGACAGTGGCAGTGTGGTACTTGATGCGGGTGGTATGTATGCGACTTACAACTGGCAGGATAACAGCACGGGGCAAACCTATACGGCCACAACAGGAGGGGTGTATTCTGTAACCGTTACCGATGGTGGCGGGTGCAACGGCTCAGGCTCCATTACGGTTTCTATTACGCCACTTCCAGGGAATGCCGGACCTGTAACAGGCCCTGCAACACTGTGTGTGGGAACAAATGCAACTTATACTATAAGCTCTGTTCCCAACGCTACTTCGTATCAATGGACTGTGCCGAATGGTGTTTCTATTGTGTCGGGACAGGGAACAAGCACCATTAATGTAGTGGCTTATTCGGGGGCCAATGGAAGTATAACAGTTACACCCGTCAATATCTGCGGTAATGGCAATGCCTCTTCGATATCTGTAACTGCTTCCGAAGCGCCCGAAAACCCGCTGAGCATCAGCGGCTTGTCGTCGGTGTGCACCGGCCAAATAGCTACTTATACAATTCCTTATGTCAATGGGGCGACCGGCTATCAGTGGGATGTGCCTTCAAATACCACTATAGTATCAGGTAACGGAACGAATAGCATTACCCTTAACTGGGATACTGCCACTACTGGCACCATTACTGTTACACCTTTCAATGCTTGCGGTAATGCCACACCCACCTCAATATATGTAACAGTAAGTTCATTACCACCGGCCATTGCAGGCAATATAAGTGGGTCTCTTTTTGTATGTCAGGGCGATTTTACCAATTATTTTGTAAACCCTGTAATCAACGCCACAGGTTATTTATGGGAGGTACCCCCGGGTATATCGGTTATTGGTGGGCAAAATACAAATAATATCACTGTAGAATGGTCTTATGCTACTTCAGGTTTTATTAAGGTAACTCCCACTAATGGCTGTGGTGCAGGCATTACCGATTCCATTTTTGTTGTATCGCAAACATCACCTGTACTACCTCTTACCGGAGATACCATGTGGATTTGTGAGGCTGACACACTTCGCATAGGCATTCCTCCTGTCGGTGGTGCTACCGTTAACTGGTGGGACAGTGAAACAGGAGGCCAGATAATAGCTACCGGCGATACGATTACACTTGTGAATGTTCAAAACAATACCATGCTTTGGATTGAAGCTGTTGCACCCAATGGTTGCTCAAATCTGGGTGGCAGGAAAGGTGTTCTATTACTGGTATCACCGGGTGCTGCTGTAAGCCTAAGCTGCGATGTCTTAGAAAATACAGCGATTTTAGGACAGACCGTTACTTTTACCGCCCTGCCAGCCGGATACAGCATCTATAATTTTTTCGTTAACAGCAACCTGGCTCAAAGCAGTAACAATAATATTTTTATAACAAACACTCTGCAAAACAACGATACCGTTTCGGTCAATGTGACTGACGATAGTGGCTGTCTCTATACTTCGGATGACATCATCTTTACAATTAAACCCATACCCAATGCATTTTCACCCAATGGCGATGGTACCAATGATGTATTTATGAAAAATTACGATTTGCAGATACTCAACCGATGGGGTCAGGAACTTTATAATGGCAAGGAAGGCTGGAATGGTACTTATAAAGGCCAGGAAATACCTTCTGGAACATATTTCTTTTTCTTAAGTTACAAAGGTCTCGACAATACTGTTGTAAAAGTAAACGGTACAGTTACCCTCACAAGATAATAATGAATGGGTTTGTATCTTTGTTTAAAATTGTTTTACTTTTTTTTATTGCGGCACTGATCTCTGTTAAAGTGCATGCACAGGTTGATTCAATAAAACCCCTTCTAAAGGAGAAAGAAATTTTGTACGATGTTCTTAAATTCAGACCTGGGGCGTTGTTCATGAGCCCGATTGTCATTACCAGTGAATTGGGTTTAAGTTATGAATTTACTCTAGCAAAGGATAAAGCGCTGGCTTTGGGTGCTTCGTTGCTTACTAAAAATGTGTTTCTTTACCTCGGCGAACAACTCGATACGGCCAATAACAGAACAGGAAGTAATATCGTTCAGGTTTCGCAACCGCTTAAAATATCAGGCTACCGTTTTCAGGTGCAGTATAAGTGGATTTTACCCTTATATAGCAGCTATCCATGTGGTATGTATATAGGACCGCACGCTTCAGCTTCAACAGTTTTTTTTTCGTACAGGCAAAGAGGTTATACAACCGATTTTTATAAAATTCATCTCAATAATATTAACTTGATTATGGGTTATCAGCATTTTATAAATAATAAATTCTTTTTTGATTTATACTTTGGCCTCGGTTATAAATATAATTATGTATATTATTACAATACCTTGGATGATTTTAAAAAGGTTGATAATGAATTTATTCTGACGGGTGTGCCTATTAAATTAAAAATAAGTATGGGGTATTATCTGGGGTATAAATTTTAAGAATATTTACCAGTGGTGTTATTTAAAAGCAACTACATTTTTAATTTTCATGCGCTTGTAATAGGTTCATGATGTCATTAATTTTCTCTGCTTCACTTTTTAATCCCTCAATCCAATGTATTTTAATGCCCTGTTTTTCCATACGCCGAAACCACGTCATTTGCCGTTTGGCAAATTGATGTATGGCCGTATTGAGTTGGTTAACCATGTCATCGTACGATAACGCTCCCTCAAGAAGAAGCGTTATATATTTGTACTCAAGGCCGTAATATTTGAGCTGTGCAGGGCTAACGCCTTTATCAAGTAAAGCTTGCACCTCTTCAATCATGCCTTTGTTTAAGCGTTGTTGCAATCTGTCGGTAATGCGGCTTCGTAAAATTTCGCGGGGCAGGTTGATACCGAAAATGATACCAGAAACGGGTTTGTAATTTATAGAGTCGTCGGGATGAGACTGGTAATAAGTTTCAATTTCAATAGCCCTCAGCAGCCTTTCCCTCTCGGTAAAGTCGCTGGTGTTGTGCGTTTTCTTCAGGGAGGTAAGCAAGATAATTAGTTCTTCATCGGTTTTTGTGGCGAGACCGGCCCTCAGCTCAGGGTCTTCAGGCACAGTTGTAAGGCGGTAACCTTTTAGGATGGCTTCAAGATACATGCCTGTGCCTCCGCACAGGATAACCTTTTTATGGCGCAACTTTATACTGTTGTATGCGTTATGAAAATCCCTTACAAACTCATGAACGTTATAAGCATATCCCGCCTCCACAATGTCGATGAGGTGATATGGAATGATTTGCCCGCTGATGGTATATTCCGACAGGTCTTTGCCTGTTCCCCAGTCCATACCTCTGTACACCTGCCTCGAATCGGCGCTTATGATTTCTGCATCAAGCTGCGCAGCAAGCATAGCAGCCAGCCTTGTTTTTCCGCATGCCGTAGGGCCTAAAATAGTAATCATTAACAGGTTTTATTGTAAGTAAAATTAATGAAATAAATCGTCATACTGCCATTTCTTTTCTTCATCGGTAAGGGCATTTCTGATGGCATCGAGCAGGTCGATTGGGGCCGTGGAAAAACTGAAACTGGCTGTTTGCAGTTGCCATGTATTCAGCTTGTTTTCATCCAGAAAATCAATAAGGGCTTCTTCATCTGTGATTTCTAACTGGGGCTGTCGCCATTTGAGATACTGCAATATTCTAAGACCATCAATTTTTTGATAGCAGGCATTTACAAATGTTTCTTTTGTGCGTGCGTTACGGCGAAGGGGTGCCCAGATATTTTCCTCAGTAAAATGCTGTCGTATAAACTCCGACATAGGCACCAGCACATCTTCGGTAAATAATGTGTCAAATAAAAGGCAGGTGTCGCGTATTTCGCTGAAAATATTTCTGTGGTACACCGGATAACTATCCCAGTTTCCTCTGCTGCCTTTTATAAGGGCCGGTCCTGTGCCAAAAAACACCCTGTCGGAATAACGGGTGGCCGGATAAACGGTGGTGCTGTTCCATGTAATAATCTGACCGGCTTTGCGCAGCTTTTGCAGGAAATAAAAATCTTCGCCACTCTTTTTGGGTGTAATACCGCCTGTTTTTCTATAGGCCCAAACAGGCAATGCTATGGCTGAGCCCAGTGCTGTAAAGGCATAAGGCGATCGGATGTGCCACAGGTTTAAGGCATAAGTGCGCATATAAATTTCGTATCTCAGCAGAGCCCTGTCGAGTGTTTTGTCGCCTGTAAGCCTGTGGTAATAGGGATTTGTCAGGGCCAGCCGGTCGGGAAAACGCCGGAACAAATCAACAACGCTTTCGACATAATGTGTGTCAACCACAGTGTCGGCATCGAGACTTATAATGATATCATTATCGCAGGCTACAGTATTAATGGCATCCATAACCGTTTTCCTTGCCCAGCCTACGCCGGCATCCTTATGCTGCCATCCCTTACCGGGGCTTGTTTTATCTAAGACTTCGCATCCTGCTTCCTTCAAAAAGTGCATCACACGCGCGTTCGACTCACAAATTTCAATTTTGTCTTCTATAACCCACCACATATCCGGTTGGTTGACACAGGCAATGATTTTTACAGGGCTGTATGTCTGAATTTTTATAGATTCCAAACATGCCTCTATTACGGCCTCTTCATTCATTACCGGCAACGCTACATAAACAACGGGTTGCATACTTTTTCTTCTGTTTGTATAGAACAAAAATAAGTGAAATTTTGTAGATTTTCAGATAGTATGTATATTTGTATAAGTCATTATGCGCTATTATTATATGGAAACCGAAATAACTTATTCCTTTTATGACGACCCCCTTTTGCTCTACAATGCCATGTGGGAAGATATTAAGAATGCCCAAAAATATATATGCATAGAAACGTATAAATTTGGCAATGATCCGATAGGAGAGAGGTTCAGGGATATTCTTACCAAAAAAGCCAAACAAGGTGTAAAAATTCAGATACTGATTGATTCCTGGGG
>JAKIYU010000108.1 GCA_022708385.1 Bacteroidota bacterium
CTGAACTGATGCATATAATAAATATGATGGCAAAAATTCAAACTCATAACACCAAGTTGGAGTATAATAATCATTTTCAAAACCAAATGGTGGAGTTGTTTCTATAATATTCACATAACCTTTAGGGGAGTTAATATTATCACCTATCTCATGTCTTGCAATCAAAGTATCCATAATTTGAAAACATCTTTCTCTATATAAATTATTTCCTGTCATTAAAGATAAAAGTTGCATACCATAAGGAAATTGTAGTACTGCATAACCCAATTGAGAATCATTAGACTTTGAAGATATTTTCCCTCCTGCATTCAAATTGTGAGGTATCATAGAATGTTTTACACCATAATCCGTTAGAAATACATTATCTGCATGCTTCTTACATTTTTTTAATATTTCTTCTTTTAGTTCTAAATCTGATAAAAACTTACTACAACGTAGCATAGTTCCAATAAATAGCCCATACATTGTTTCTAATTCTGATAATCCTTTCCCATCTTCAATAGAAGTTAAATATCTAAATCCACCCTCTGCAATATTTTCATCCCAAACATATCTCATTATACTTTTTGAGTATAAGTTCATTATAATAAAAATAGTTGTATCTTTAGTTTGAGAATAAGCAGACATTAATGCCCTTATATATGCTCCTGCCATGTCATCGTATCTAAATTTTCCATAAGGGTACATTTTTATTCCGATAGTGTCATTTACAATATCCCAAGTTTCCGGGATTAGGTTAGTTGTTTTATTTCTTCTATCCCATATGCTTTTTAAAATTTGCAAGGAAGTTTTTTTATATTTGATATTCTGGGTTATCTCGTATGCCGTTATTAATGCATCAGCAACATTAGATGAAACCGAACCCAACTGACTTTCATAGCCAATCTCAGGAAAATATATTGCAGAGCCGGAATACGTATTAATCGCAAAATAAGGCTGATGATTTTTAGGATTTATACCATAATTTATCAGACCATCAGCTAACTTTGTAACTAATTTTTTATAAGAACTATCCACCTTTGCAAGTTGGCAAACAAATTCTAATAATGTTGCTTGTGATGCACTTGAATATGTTATACTATCATCCACTAAAACTACAATTGAATCTTTTAGCCCTATTTGAGGAACTAGACCTGTTTTTGGCAACATTTTGTTTAAAAGATCTGCTGTTTTTTTTGCAATAAATAAAAACCTTTCATCACCCGTGCCATAGTATAACGAAATAGAAGAAAGCCCAACGTCGAAAGAAACTCTTCCTGCAATATTTTTTTTATAATCATATCCATTTCTTATAACAAACATAGACTCATTCTGTACTGCCAAAAAATTAATGCCGTCGTATAAACGATTTGCAATTTGAATTGCTTTAATATAAATGGGTTTACTTCTTTCAAACTTTGGCTGCATCAAATAAAAAATAAAAAATAAAAACAAATAAAAACAAATACCAATATGAGTGTGATTATTTTTCATGCTAGTTGATTATTCTTTAATTTTTTCTAATTCTTGCATTTTGTTCTTATAATTAATTTTATACTAATTCTTATATATTACGTACAAAAATATATTAATTTATTTAATACCATTACCACTATTGAGCATTAAATTGTACAAATAGTTCTTTGAACCCTTTTTTAGTTGTTCGAAAAGGAAGAAATTATTTAACTTTTAAAATAAAATGCCAGAATAATTGATCCCATCATATTTTTAAGAAATAAGCAAAAGGGCTGATGTCGTTTTTCATGTTTCTTTACGTTCTTTAAAAAACATAAAGAAAGTA
The DNA here is from genome assembly GCA_022708385.1 of Bacteroidota bacterium. Taxonomy (GTDB): domain Bacteria; phylum Bacteroidota; class Bacteroidia; order Bacteroidales; family PXBB01; genus JAKIYU01. Next base: position 1,781 of record JAKIYU010000108.1, read on the forward strand.
ATGAATAAATTCAGTAACTTCGTTTTAGTATAGCACATTTTTTAATTGCATAATAAATCTCACAGGGTGTTTAAATTACAGATAAAAACTTTTCATAACACAGTCATCCTTTGGAGCTTGTTGTATTTGTGTGGCTGTTCAGGTTTTGAGTTTTCTCCCTATGATACGCATATACCGCACGAAATAATAAACACCAATGCAGATAACATTCAGAAGATAATGGAGCTGGGTCTGGACAGCAGTTACTGGTTTGCTGTAATATCCGATATTCATACCTCGTATGATGAGCTCAGCGATGGTATCAGGCATATCAACAACCGCAGGGATGTGGCGTTTACCATTATCACCGGCGACCTGACCCAAACCGGCATGAAAGATGAATACCTGCAATTGTACGAATTGCTGGGCAGCTTGAACGGGCCTGTTGTTGCGGTTATCGGCAACCACGATTATTTTAACAACGGTGCAGATATATACGATAAACTCTTTGGCCCCCGGAATTTTTCATGTGTGGTGAGTCATACGAAATACATTTTTTTCGACAGTAATTTTGGCGCCGAAGGGGATAATGTGCACCCGGACTGGCTCAGGGCAGAAGCCTCCGATACAACGGAAACCAATCGTGTACTGCTGTTTGCCCATATTGCCCCCTGGTCGTTTATCAACCCGGAAGATTCGGTTTTAAAAAGACACTACCTCGAAGTGTTTGACCTGCCCCGGCTGGCCTGTTCCTTTTTCGGACATGAACATTATTTTGCCTTGTATGAGGCGCCTTTTATGTGTTATTCCGATTGCATCGCACACCGCAATTACACGCTTGTTTCAGTTACTGCACAAGGTATTCAATTGTAAATATGGCTATAGGAACGACCTTTTATTTTAAATAAAAATTAACGAAATGATTGTAAATTTAAACGATGAAGCTTACAACCTCAAAGCGCAGCTTGGGGGGGAGGAGCATATAATCTGGGTGGGTACTGCGGGCAGGGGCATTGTATTCAGAACCATCGACTGGTTTATGATTCCGTTTAGTTTGCTCTGGGGAGGCTTTGCCATTGTATGGGAATTTATAGCAATAACAGCAGGAGCGCCCTTGTTTTTTGCCCTTTTCGGACTGCCCTTTGTGCTTGTGGGTTTGTTCCTTATCGTTGGGCGTTTTGCATGGGATGCGCGAAGGCGTAAACACACCCTCTATGCCCTCACAAACAAAAGGCTCATTTCACGTACAGGGGTAAAAACACATAATATTTCTTCCCTGAACCTTAGTGAAGTTAAAAATGTTGGCCTGAGTCTTAAACCTGATGGCAGGGGCACCATCACGCTTTATAACTATACTTTGGGCGTGAATGTGTCAAAGGCCCTGTCGGGCTTTCAAATTTTCGGAGGTGGCTCCCCTAACACCCTCGAACTGATTGACGATGCACAGGAGGTGTATAATAAAATTAATGAGACGCTTAATAAACCGGGTGCCTGATTCGATATTTTTGTCAGTTCTAACTTATGTCTTCTTAATTATTACGCAAACCTGTCTGCTGACAGGCAGGGATGCTAAGAACGCTAAGTATATCCCATTCAACTCTAAGTACCGTACTTTAGGCACTCTAGGCACTTCAAACTTTAGGCACTTCAAACTTTAGGCACTTCAAACTTTAGGCACTCCTAACTGTATTCCCCTATACCTTCTCCCCCCCTTTATTCTATAAAAATTCTTCCCTGTCTTAAAGTTGTATTTATTTTATTGATATATTTGTGTTAATAATTAAAACAATCCAATATATGAAACATTTAACCATATTATTTGCATTGCTGTTTTCTTTATCTAATATCTTTTCGCAGGAAACCAGGGGCTTTAAGCCTGTAAATGTGGTTGTGGATGGCCAGCAAACCGCTTTGTATAAACAAAGCCATGCCCTCATTATCGGTATATCGGCTTACAACAACGGATGGAATGTGCTGAACGGTGTAAAAACCGATGTGGCTGAAGTGAAGAAGGCGCTTGAAAACAATGGATTTAATGTGGAGGTATCCGAGAACGGCACCAAAGAACAGATTGACGAAGCCATTTCTTCGTTTATTGGCAAGTACGGTCAGGGTATCGACAACCGCCTGCTTATCTACTATGCCGGACATGGCTATACGGTAAAGACAAGCTATGGCGATGAACTGGGCTATATTGTCCCGGTAAATGCGCCAAACCCCACCAAAGACCTGGCCGGCTTCCAGAAGAAAGCCATTGAAATGGCCCAGGTTGAGATTTATGCCAAACGCATACAGAGCAAGCATGCCTTGTTTCTGTTCGATGCCTGTTTTGCCGGCTCACTCTTCGATATGCGCAGCCCTGTCACAGAGGCTATAACCTATAAAACCACCCAGCAGGTGCGGCAGTTTATTACCAGTGGCAGCGCCGAAGAACAGGTGCCCGATGTGAGCATATTCCGCAAGCAGTTTGTGGCGGCGCTTACCACCAACGAGGCCGATTATGACAAGGACGGCTTTGTTACAGGCTCCGAACTTGGCCAGTTCCTGCAAACCAAGGTGGTCAACTACAGCTACAACGCCCAGCACCCCCAGTATGGCAAGATACGCAACCCCAAGCTCGATAAGGGCGACTTTGTGTTTGAGCTGAAAGCTGCTAAACCTGCTATAACAGAGAGCAAACCTGCTACGGCCGCTCCGGCAAAAACCATTGTAGTGGAAGAGGAAAAAATCTTAACTTATGGCGCTATAGAAGTTAACACCGAAATAGCCGGCGACCTTTATTTGGACGGCGCTTTTGTAAAGAAAGCCACCGCCAGCAGCAAGCTTACCCTTAAAAACATTGAAACCGGCAGCCACACCATCGAAATACGTGGCAGCGAAAACTGGAAGAACACAGCTGTTGTAACAAAAGACCAGACGGCCTACCTCACGGCAAAAACCACCCTGAAACCTGCTGTAAGCAACAGTTTCGCCCTTAATGCCGACTTTACTGTGCCGGTGGCAGGCATTGACCTTAAAATGCGCGGCATACAGGGCGGCACCTTTACCATGGGCAGCAGCGACAGTGAAGCAGCAAGCGATGAAACCCCGCATACGGTTACAGTAGGCAATTTTGCCATGATGAAGCACGAAGTTACCGTGGCTGAGTTTAAAAAATTTATTGATGATACCGGTTATCAGACCGATGCCGACAAACGCACCGGTAATTATGGAAGCTATATCTGGAATGGCAACCAATGGGAAAAGAAAGATGGTGTAAACTGGAAATGCGGTGTGAACGGTAGTTTACGACCTCAAAGCGAGTATAATCACCCTGTGATACATGTAAGCTGGAACGATGCTGTGGCGTATGCAGAGTGGCTGAGTAAGAAAACAAGCCAAACCTGGCGCCTGCCCACCGAAGCCGAATGGGAATATGCCGCCAAAGGAGGGCAGAATTATAAATACGCCGGAAGCGACAATATTGCTGCTGTGGCATGGTATAACGACAACTCAGGTATGAAAACACAAGAAGTGGGGCAGAAATCGCCCAACGGCTTCGGTCTTTATGATATGACAGGCAATGTATGGGAATGGTGCAGCGATTGGTACAAAGACGATTATTATAAAACTTCCGGCAGCAGTAACCCACAGGGGCCTTCAACAGGTTCGTACCGTGTGTTGCGCGGCGGCAGCTGGTACTACGAGGCGCGGGGTTGCCGGTCGACTGGCCGCGATAGCGACAGCCCCGACGACCGCAGCGGCAACACGGGTTTCCGCCTGGTGTTCGTCCCGTAGTTTGGTAATAGTTTATTTGGTAATGTTGTTGAGCTAAAGAGAAAAGAGTGTTGCCAATGAAGGCGTGAGGCGCTTATCGTGCGAAGCCGAGAAAGACGAACGACTGAAAAGGCAACACGATAAATTTTTTATCTTTGTTATTTGGCCATCTTTGCCCCCATACCCCATTTCGGCAAGCTCAATGCATCGCCTGAAGGGGGCTTCCCGACGCACATTAGGGATGGCAACCCTCCCGATAGCTATCAGGGAAGGGAAAAGAAGGGCGTGGGAGGGCATAACACAATGTTTATTGAGAAGATTTTTTACCTATGAGACAGCCTCGTTAAAACTGCTTTTTTAACTAACTCTGATAGAGTTTAAGTGTAAACCCGCTTAATCAGCGCCCTCAGCGTGCCATCAAATTTATTTCCCGTACGAAGGCTCCTGTTTCCTGACTTCGACACATAAAAGACTATTTTTTCACATGTGTTTGATTATAAATTATTTAAATAAAATTTGTAGCCAAAATGGGTGACGCAAATAAATTAACATTGGGGATTTGTTAATTTTTTTTATTTTTTCGGTACTTTTTCAAGATAAAAAGTACCCAAAAATCTTGACAAAACAATGCTTCTGCCCGCTCTGCCTGAACACAAACAATACAAGCAAGGTAGTGGATAAAAATGGCCATAAGGCGCAAGCAATAATATAAACATTTTTATCCAAACGCAAGCGCCCTTGCTGTATTGTAATGCGTTCAGGCATTCACGCCACCGCTGGCCCGCTGTTTTGTCAGTAGCCACCGCGCACATCTGCTATTTCCTTGAAATAAGTGTTTTCCGTAACCATGGTTTTGTGCTTGCAAAATGCTTTTTGCTTTTAGCTATCACTTAAACCGATTTGTCGCACCCATTCCGGGCTAAATTTGTTCATAAAAAAGGCTTAATCTGAAGTAGTAACGAAACTATAGAAAAATAATGTTTCAGGGTGCGAAAACGGCCTTATAAAAATTTCCGTTTAAAAACAAGGTTTTTATTCCAAATAGATAATTCCATTTAAGCACTTGAAAGCAACCAACGAGTGAAGGCGCATTAAATAGTCAACAGAGAGATGAACTCATCACCTGAACGGCTTTGGTTGCGCCGGAATAAAAGCCGTAGTTTTTAGGAAATTTTTATGAAGCCTTGACCTCCTGCCTGCCGGCAGGCAGGTTTGTTACTTTTGTGTCAAGACAAAAGTAATGTAAAAAAGAAAAGATAAAAATTGGAACTATTTAGGGTGACGCATTGTCGAAGTCAGGAGTGAGCCTATCGAACTGTTCTCGAAGCCACCGGCAGCAGGACAAATAGTTACTTTACACCATACCCTATTGGTAGAACATGCCGGATAGCTGTTTCGAAGGTCGGGTGTGGTTTTTTTTACAAGAGGCTGTCTTAAAAGTCAAATATTTTTAAAAAACATTGTTTTTGCCCGCGCGTACCCTTTTATTCCCTAAAGGGAGCCACCCTTGTAATGCGGGATGGGTAGCCACCTTTAGGGGGTATGGGGGTAAAGATGGCCAAATACAAAAATTTATCAAAAACAATGCTTTAAAAACTTTTAAGACAGCCTCTTTATAAATGCTTTGTAACTAACTATGAGAGAGCTTAAGCACCCTCAGCGTGCCATCAAATTTATTTCCCGTACGAAGGCTCCTGTTTCTTTTTAAACGCTTTTGAAATTTGAACAGGATTTATTTGAAAGCCAATGGAAGGCACCAGCAGGTCTTTTCTCGTAAGTTCAAAGCTGAGCACTTTCTGCGCCAGGCTCAGGCCGCTCCAGTCGGGCAGGCTGTAATTGCGGAAACTGTACTGCAAGCCTATGCTGCCGTTAAAAAAGCTGGTTCCGGGATTGTCCACCGAACCTTTCGAGCCAAAAAATGGTACATGCCGTCGAACACATGGGTACCCGATGAAAACTTGTACCCCACGTCAAAACCCTGTGCGGCACCGTAGCGCACATATAATCCGTACCCCCCTCCAAATGGGTCGATGGCATAGGCCAGGGCGGTCTTGTTAAGATATATGAGCTGCTCGTCGAGGCTCAGGCTGTCTTTGTTGATAAGCGGTTTGGCAACATCTTCCACATTATCGTACAGGTTGCGGGCAAAATGCGAGGTAAAGTTACCCGAGAAATCAAACCCCGCTTTCACTTCTTTGTGGGGCGTGGCTTTGCCCGAGTTGTATATCGTGCGGGGCGGAATACATGAAATTACGAAAAATGATGATACAACTACAAGTAATTTTTTCATTTTATTGTTTCTTTGGCTAGTGTATCGGCTTTAAGTTCAAGTTGCGCCCAGGCCGGTAAACAATTGCCATAAGATGAGCTGCTGTTAATTGTTCCGGTCATGGTTTTGTCGTTAATATAAAGCGTGCCTTGTTTTTCGCACCATGTAAAATAGGGCATACGTGGCGGATGGGTGCTTTCGAGGGTAAGCGAATCCGAAAAGGTAAGCTCCCCATCGTTTGTACAGGTGCATTTCTGCAAAACCCTCGAAAAGTACTTCCTGCCCTTTACCTCAACCCAGAGTGTGTTTTCCCCCTGACATGCACCCTTACCGTCTGTCTTTATCTTCATGGTGAATGGCAGATAGGTTTTATTTCCCTCAAATTCCACCACAAGATTGCCTTCCCAGTACTGTTCACTGTGCTGTGCGTAAACTGTTTTTAAAGACATTGAAAAAACTACAGGCAGCAAAACAAAAAATGCCAGCCTTATGTAAATATTCATTATTTATTAATTATTTCTTTACAAACTTACATAAAAATTTTTCTTTACACACACACGAAATAAAAATCAAGTCCGCTCCGTATAATAGGCGAGCTCAAGGCTCAATAATTAACATATTTATAAATTAAAATTTATTATTATGAAAACGGTATGCGGACTTGATGTACA
>JAKIYU010000109.1 GCA_022708385.1 Bacteroidota bacterium
TGTTCTCACATTTCTTTTGCTCAAACGAAAAAATGAAATTAATTTGTGCAATTAATTATTAGACTTTGTATAAAATAAAGGATATAGAAAAGGCTTTAGAAGGTGAGGTTTATTAGAGTTCGGAGTTCGGAGTTTGGAGTTTGGAGTTCGAAGTTGTCCATTCGGACGCGGCTTTTCTTAAACCCAACTCCGAACTCCGAACTCTAAACTCATAACTTCCTTAGTTTGTATTTACCAAAAACTTTCATTCCGCTCAGATAAGTGGCTTTGACTTGGGTGGCAGGGAGGCTGTCCTCGGGTACCTGCATAATATCTTTGCTGAGTACCACAAAGTCGGCGAATTTTCCGGGTTCAATGCTGCCCTTGGCATCTTCTTCGAAACAAGCTCGGGCAGCCCACAGTGTCATGGCCAGCAGGGCTTGCTGCCGGCTGAGCTTGTTGCCGGACAAAAAACCTCCAGCAGGGAAACCGCTGAGGTCTTTGCGCACCACAGCTGCATAGAAGCTAATAATCGGGTTGATATCTTCAATGGGAAAGTCGGTGCCATTGCACAGCCAGCCGTTTTGTTCCAGCAGTGCCTTATAGGCGTAGGCCTGTTTTATACGGTCGGTGCCCAGGCGTTCTTCTGCCCAGTACATATCGCTGGTGGCGTGGGTGGTTTGCACGGAGGGGATGATATTGAATTTTGCGAACGTTTCCAGGTCGGCCGCATCCACCACCTGTGCGTGTTCAATGCGCCAGCGCCTGTCGTTGGGCCCTTTCAGAAATGAGGCATAGACCTTCAGCATGGTGCGGTTGGCCGCATCGCCAATGGCATGGGTACACACCTGGAAACCTTTTTCATAAGCCAGTGCACAGCATCTGGCAAGGGAATCGGCTGAAGTGACCATGAGGCCGTAGTGTTCGGGGGCATCGCTGTAGGGCTTCAGCAGGCAGGCTCCGCGCGATCCCAGCGCCCCGTCGGCGTAAAGCTTTATGGCGCAAGCATGCAGACGAGCGGTACGGTAAATGCCCTTCTCAATAATGTTTGCTGTGTTTTTTTCCTCAGGTTCCAGCATAACGTACAGGCGTATGCGAAGTTTGTTTTGCTTTTGCAGGGAATCTATAAACATGAGGTCGCTGTAGGGCAGGCCTGCATCGCAAACGGTGGTCAAGCCCACGCCAAAGCATTTTTCTTCGGCCGCCAGCAGGGCTTTTGCCCGGATGTCTTCAGCAGGTGGCGGGATAATCCTGCGCACCAGTTCCATGGCATTGTCGATGAGTACACCTGTAGGCCTGCCATCTTTGAGGAGTATGTCGCCGCCGTTTACCTTTGTTTGAGCTGTGATGCCGGCTAATTGCAGAGCTTTGCTGTTAACCAGCGCGGCATGCCCGTCCACACGGGTCAGGTAAACGGGCTTTTCGGGAAAAAGGGTATCGAGGGTTTTGTTGTCGGGGAATTGCTTTCCGGGCCATTTGTTCTGGTCCCAACCACGCCCCTGCACCCACGGTTGTTTATAGTTTTCGTCGTGTATGCTGAGCAAGCCGAGCATAGCCTCGTACGATTCAGCCCCGCTCAGGTCGGCCACTGTCAGCATCTTGAGACCGTAGCCTGTGAAGTGTGCATGGGCATCGATAAAACCGGGGTAAATGGGCAACCCCCCGGCATCAAGTATGTTATCCGAGGTATAGGCCATGAGGATGTTGGCGGTGGTGCCTGTAGCCACAATACAGCCCTTCGAAACGGCAAAGCTTTCGGTAATTGAAAAGGCGCTATCGCAGGTATAAACCCGGGCATGAGTTACAATCAGGTCGGCTTTTTGCTTGCCGTTGGGGGTACAAGAGAGCATGGTCATAAGCAATATAAAATAAAAAATGTGTTTCATAGCCATTTCTAAAAAATGTAAAAATAATGCAAATTAACAATATTTTAATATAAAAAAATCATTGATATATATAAATTTTCTATCTTTGCAGCCCGAAAATTTAGTATTTGAATTAAATCCAACAAAACAGATGATAAAACTTTTAAGAAGTCATTTTCTTCACATTCTCGGTCTGATATTGCTTTTCAGCAACATTCAAACGTGGGCAAAAAACGACGAACAGCATCTTGATAAAATGCTTTATGAAAGAGAAGAACTGCTGTTGCAGTACGATTCGATGAAAGTGTTCCGTAAGGATACCACCTTTTTTATGCTCAAGGATATGGCTTTTATTCAAGCGCTTATTTTACAAAAAGACAGTGCGCTGATTGAATCCCTATTACATATTAAAAACGACTATAATAAAACGGAAGCCGCATTAAAGGACCTTAAAGAGAAAAATGAGGAGACATCCAAAAAACTTGAAGAAAAAGAACTGTGGCTGAAGTATGGCATGTATGCCGGTGGCGTGCTTGTTTTACTGATGCTGTTATTCATTGTTTTATTTGCCGTTTCATCGGTTAAGGCTGGGAAAGTGAAAAAGAAGTATAAAAAGATGGGAAAACAGCTTGAAGAACAAAATGAAATACTGGAAAAGTCAGGCAAAAATGAAGAAGCCTTGAAGAAAGCCAAAGCAGAAGCATCAGCTTTAAACGATAAAATGGCCGAGAAGGAGAAAATGTACCAGGAAGAAATTGTAGCTCTGAGAAAAAAATACGACAACGAAATGAACAGCCTGAACAACCGTTTGAAGGATGCCGAGGACAGGTTGTTGAACGTTAGCAACGATACGCTTGACAACCTCAGCAATGAAAAAATGGCGTTGAGTAATGAACTGGGCGAGCTGAAAAGGCAACTCGAAGCGGAAAAACAATTCAACCTTGAGTTAAAGACCAGGGTGGATGAGTTCAAACAGGAACTGGACACCCTTAAAAATACACCGGAACCTGTGCTGTCAGAACAGAAATCAACGCATGATGAAGAAAATGAAGCGCTCAGGCTGCAAATTCTGGAGTATAAAAAGATAATTGAAGAGGAATTGCAATTCCGTAAAGACATTCTTAATCTGATTGAAAATCTTAAAAAAAATAAATAACGCTAAATTTTAAATTATTACAAAAATGGAAAACCTCGAAAACGACAACAGTATGGATGCTGCAAAAAAGCTTATAGAAGCAGTTAGAAAGCAGTTTGAAATTGAAAACGAAAAAATTTACAAGTATCGCACTGAAATCTTTAAGGAAAAGGATTTCAAACCCCGTAAGTTCTATGCTTACAATGGTCCCAATTTTTACCTTGACCGCCAGGCTCTTGTGTTCAACCTCTTTATTGCCCCCGAAGGCGATACCGTAGAGTTTTATAAAGAACAAATCGTAAAGTACTTTCCGAAATTAAATGAGATTGAAACACCCTATGTGGTTTACCTTTTTGCCGAAACCCTAATGCAGGTACTTAAAATGGATATTGACCTGTTTATTGGCAAATACGGTATCAGCAGCGATGGCGATGAATACGTGCTGGCAGTGGAATACCTCGACAAGGAAATAGCCGAAGAAGCTGTTTACCTGGTAAGCGACTGGTTCAGGGCCATGACCAATAACTGGGAATTTGATTTTGGGAAAGAGTTTGCCAAGCTGCAGGCCATGTTCGACAAAACCCTCTTTGGCGGTCCCACACTGTATTCGCTTATCGAAGCCGGTATCAAACTGGGCATTCCTGTAATCTACCTTTACGAAGAAAACCAATTTATGTGGGGTTACGGAAAGAAACAGCTCAGAGGTCGTTCCACCACTTTCCACACCGATGGTATAAAGGATACTGAGTTTACCATGTATAAAGATATGGTAGGCGATTTCCTCGAAATGTGCGGTTTTCCCACACCCAAAGGCAAAAACTGCTTTGATGAGGAAGAAATCGTTAAAGAAGCGATCAAACTCGGCTTTCCCTGCGTAGTGAAACCTGTGGCCGGTCATAAAGGACAGGGGGTTACCACCAATATTGAATCCGAAACTGAAGTGCGCGTGGCTTTTAATAAAATTATCAATGCCGCTAAGGAAGAAGGCGTTAACTTCGACGGCGCTATTGTCCAACAGCAAATATACGGCACCGACCACCGCCTTATCTCAATTGGTGGTAAATTTGTGGCCGCTCTTGAACGCGTTGCCGCTTATGTGGACGGTAATGGTAAAAACACCATTGAAGAGCTAATCAAAGAAGAAAATGACAAGCTTATACGTCTCGATAATGCCCGTTCGCCACTATGCAAAATTAAAATTGATGAAAACCTAATCGATTTCCTTAAACTTCAGAAGTTATCGTTAACATCGGTACCTGCCGAAGGCGAAAGAATTACCCTCAGAAGGGTGGCTAATATATCTGCCGGAGGCGTTTCTATAAATGTAACCGACAAGATTCACCCTGTCAATGTAAAGATGGTCGAAGATATTGCTGGTTATTTCAATGTTAAAGCATTGGGTATTGATGTACTGGCTGCAGATATTTCAAAACCCTGGACAGAAGGCAACTTCGGTATTATCGAAATCAATGCAGGCCCCGGTGTATTCATGCACCTGGCTCCCGCTTATGGTGGCTCTATCGATGTGCCTAAACACATCATGCTGTCGCATTTCAAAAACGGCGACAACGGCCGTATTCCTATCATCGCCACCAATGGGGTCAGCCTTAATTTTGCCAATATGCTGAACGATAAACTGCACAGTATAAAACCTGAAATTTATTTTGGCTGCCTGCTCGAAGAAGGGGTGCATTTTAACGGTGCCTATTTCTACAACAACCCCGAACACAACCAGAATGTTAAAATCATCCTTAGAAATCCCAAAGTGGACTTTGCATTGTTCAAACACAACAAGCACGACATCTACGATTACGGTTTACTGCACACAGGCGCCGACATTGTTATCCTCGACAATGCTGCCTATGCAGAAGAAGTTGTACTTAAGGAACAACTTCTGCCCGATGCCCTGCTTGTAGAGATAACAGACAATGAACTCAAATTAAAGAAAAATAATGATGTGGTCAATACGGTTTGGGCCGATAATGATGCGGATAAAGATTATAAATTATTGAATCTTATTGAACCTTACCTCTCTGAAATTATAAGCAGGTATTAATATTTTACCTGGCATTATAGTAGTAGTTAGTAAAACCGGATCCCTGTTCACGAAAGTGGCAGGGATTCTTTTTAGATCTATGGAAACATTTTCAGAAATCGAATGGCACTAACGAAATGCACCTCATCCTGCATTAACCTTAGCAATGCTTCAATAGGTCTGAATAGGGAATATGCCCTGTTTTTAAAACTTAAGGACAAAGGTTTGCGGGCTTAATTCTTTCCGGAAGAAAAGTATGCCAACATAAAACAGGTCAATGGCCACAGTGACCTGCGGGTGTTTTCTAATTTCATCCCAGGCCGCTTCCATTTCGTACGACCAATGGATGTCGTCAAAAATAAAAATGCTGTCGTTATGGGCATAAGGTAAGGCCATATTAAAATACCTGAGTGTGGGTTCTTTGAAATGATTGCCGTCGAAATAGATAAAATCGGCTTTTGCTGTTTCTTTTAAAATATCAGGGAAAGCCACATCGAAAGTAGCGTTGGAAGCATGTATGTTACCAATGCCGAATTTGTTGAAATTATCCTTTGCAATGGCCAATGATTGTGCGCATCCTTCAATCGTATAGACAGGTTTCTCGGGAGTTGCCAAAGCCATATACATAGTGGCAATGCCAAAAGAAGTTCCCAGCTCAATAATGCTTTCAGGTTTGGCAAAGGCTGCCATTTTGTATAACAGGGCGCATTTCTTTCTGTTGCTGATAGAACGCGATGTGATGTCCTTAATACGCCTGCGGTTGTGATTGTCTTTGCCTGTGCCAAAATCAAATACATCCAGAAAACTTTTGCGGTTAAGGAGCGATAATCGTATGTCCTCAATAGCGTCGCTTGCAGGTATATTATCTGTTGATGCAATGATATTATTGTACAAATCAAAAACAAAAGGAGAATGTATGCCATGGGCATTTTTGCAGCTTACCAGATAACGGGAATAAGCATAAGCAGGATAAATCTTATCTTTTATGTCTTTAAATTCTGACATGTTTTTTATTAATAACCTACTTCCTTAGCAGTAATGCTGTTGATGTGTACTTTATACACAGCGACATTGTTAACAGCAGGAGCATTGTATGTAAACTCCTTTCCGGTGTATTTCTGCATGATTTTATTTAAAACTTCTACTTTCTTATCATAATCATCAATAAATTCTACTTTGCCATCGGCAACAACACTGCGGAATTTCATCCCATAGCTGCATGCTACCTGTTCGTGCCTGTGAAACAGCACATGGTCGGTGCTGAAAGCGAGGGAAACTTTGTTGTTTCGTTTAAGTATGTCAATCTTTTTCCCTTCTTTAGCTGAGTGCAGGTATATATAGGTGCCGTCGTAACCGAAATTAAAGGGCAATACATAAGGGGTATTTTTTTCATCACTCATGCCTAAGTAACAAGTAGTGCATTTATCAATAATTTGGTTTATTATTTTCTTATCAGTTGATATTTTACCTTTCATGGGTATTATTTTACGGTAGTGCTGTCGTTGCTTAAATATTGTTTAAAACGCATATTCAGGGAGTCAAACCTGAGTTTGTAGGTGTTTTCAAATGCCAGGAATGCATTTCTTTTTTCTTCGGGCAGGGTGTCTTTTATTCTTTCTGAAATGGTGTCTAATTTTTGTAAATCTTTAATCAGGGCCATGGCTGGAGGGATATAGGGTAGCATAAGAGACATCAGTTGTACTTTTTCTATAACACTGGGTTTTTTAATATCTTTTATCCCTATTTCGTCAATACCGTCGGCAATAGATTCTATTATTACAGAAAAACTGTCCAAGTTTGCCGAAAGTTTTATCAGGTGTTCCGATGTTATGGCGTCATTTTTAAGTAATTCCGGAATAGCTGGTGATGGTTTGGTGTGGTGTTTTTTTTCAGAAACAGCATCATTTTTACAGGAAAGAAATGAAAGAAAAATAACCAATAAAAAGCAGATGCTTTTAAAAAAATTATCCATGTTTTTGAATTTAGGCAGACCTATACAAAAATAAGAATAAAAAAAAACTGTCCTGTTTTAAAACAGAACAGTTTTTTTAATATTTAACAAATTTTATTGTTTTTTCTTTTGCGTGAGAAGGGATACAATTACCAAAACAATGAATGAAAGCGGTATGGAGACAATGCCCGGGTTATCTAAAGGTATTAGTGCGTCGGCTTTAAGGAGTCCGTATTTTTCATACATCGTGGGGGAGAAAAGAATAATAATTATTGATGAAAGAATCCCTACAACAATAGACCATGCAATACCTTTTCCTGTTGTTTTCTTCCAGAATAATATCATAATTATGGCCGGAAGGTTGGCTGAAGCTGCAACAGCAAAAGCCAAGCCTACAAGGAAGGACACATTCATACCTTTAAATAAAATCCCCAGTATGATAGCCAGAATTCCTACGCCAAATGCCGCTAGTTTTCCAGCACGTACTTTCTGCTTATCCTGCATCTTCATGTTTAAATAGTTGTCCATAAAGTCATGGGCAATAGCCCCTGAGGATGCCACAATAAGCCCTGACACTGTGCCGAGAATAGTGGCAAAAGCAATAGCAGAAATGATTGAAAACAAACCAATGCCAAACGATTTGGCTAAAAGCGGGCCGGCCATATTGCTGCTTTCCAGGTCAAGAACACCGTTTACCATAGCACCCAGACCCATGTACAAGGTAAGAATATAGAAAAATCCTATAGCTGCAATAGCCACAATAGTCGATTTACGGGCATCCCTTTGGCTGGGAACGGTATAATACCTAATAAGAATATGAGGCAAAGCTGAAGTACCAAGGAATAAGGCCAGCATAAGGGATATGAAGTTGAGTTTTTCCCAGAAATTTGCTCCCTTCAATTTATACAACAGACCAGGTTTCAAAATGTCTTTTCCCGAAGTAGCGTTAGGGTGCCATGCCGTTATATTGTCGCTTTCATCTGTAAAGGTCACTTTAGCATAACGAATTATCTGGTTGTCTTCAATTTTGGTAAGGAAATTAAAGGGATTTGTTGCACTGGTGCTTTCAACTTCCTGCCCTTTTGAAATAATTTTACTTAGGTGTCCTACCTGGTAAAACCTGCGGTCGGCTTTGGGAGCGCCGTTGTATAATTTTTCACCTGTTGATTTAACTGTGATGGACAGCATTTCCTGCATAATTTTTTTACCATCTTTTTCTGTCAGATAGAACCAGTTGTCAATGCCGTTCTGGTTAACTTTTACAAATATTTTCTTGTTGGCTTCGACCTGTTTGAGGATGGTAATCAATGCTAATAATAAACCGCTATCAAAAGTATCATTATAAATAAGATATTTTTGTTAATTTTTTGATACTTTCTTTATTTGCAGTAAAATCATTAATTGCGTACATTAAATGCGCATCAACATCTTCCATAGAAT
>JAKIYU010000110.1 GCA_022708385.1 Bacteroidota bacterium
AATTCATAAACAAATTAATAACCTGCTCTTTCTCCGGCGTTTTTTGAATCCAGTCGATAAATTTGTCAGCCACCAAGGGGTACTCGCTCCAATTGTAATTGGAAAACCGGAAAGCGATATCGTCGCTCAGTTTGTAATTTTTCAGCAACACTTTCAGCCGGGGTGTTTTCACGCTGCAATACATGTAATTGGGGCTTTTCCACCCGAGTACGTGTTTGGCGCCTTCGGTAAGCATAATCTTATAACCCATCTCATCCACCATTTCGCCAATATTATCGGAATAAATAAGCTCGGTGTTCCGAATGGTTTTGGGCTTATGCCCGAAAAGCTGCTCAATACGTTTGGCATGTTGCTGTACCTGATACATAAATTCATCCCTGCACGATAAAGAGCATAAAGAATGGGCGCTGGTTTCGGTCAGGAATTCTACATTACCTGTGTGTGCTAACCGCTGGAAACTTTCAATAACTTCGGGCGCATACATTTCGAATTGGTCGAGCGCACTTCCCGATATGCTGTAACTTATTTTGAAAGCGCTGCCGCACTCCCTTATGAGGTCGAGCATAAGCTGATTGGCAGGCAGGTAGCATTTTTCAGCCACTTTACGCATGATACTTCTGTTGAGGTAATCATCGTAATAATCGTGTTTGTTTCCTATGTCAAAAAAACGGTAAGTGCGCAACCGGAAAGGTTGGTGCACCTGAAAATAAAAACAAATGTATCTTTTTCCCATGTCTTCTTAATTATAATATTTTTCCAAAGATTTCTTATAAACTTCAATAACACTGTAAGCTGCTTTATCCCATTTGATGTTATCCACCTCGGCTTTGGCATAGCGAATAAACATCTTGGGAAGGGCTTCGTAGTTGAGCAATGCATAAATAGCGTCGGCAGTAGCGTCAATATCCCAGAAATCAACCTTAATAGCGTGGCGCAGTACTTCGGAGACGCCTGATTGTTTCGAGATAATGACCGGTACATTTGAGCGCATGGCTTCCAGGGGGGCAATGCCAAAGGGTTCCGAAACGGAAGGCATCACATACACATCGCTTATAGCAAACATTCTGTCCACATCTTCCCCTTTAAGGAATCCGGTAAAATGAAATTTATCGGCTATGTGCAGTTGCGCCACACGGCGTATAGACTTATTAAGTAAATCGCCACTGCCGGCCATTACAAAACGTACATTTTTATCTTTTTTAAGGACTTTGCGGGCGGCTTCGATAAAGTAATCGGGGCCTTTCTGATAGGTCACACGTCCGAGAAAGGTTACAATTTTTTCCTCAACAGTTTTGTTATATTTCGACAAATTAACATTTTCGTTAGGTTCAACACCATTATGCACAGTTATAACCTTATCTTCAGGAATACCATATTTTGAAATAACAATATTTCTTGTAAAATTGCTGACAGTAATCACAAAATCGGCTTCCATCATACCTGTTTTTTCAATATTGTAAACTACCTCGTTGATATTTTCGCCTGACCTGTCGAATTCAGTGGCATGCATGTGAACAACGAGGGGTTTTCCGGATATTTTTTTGACTGCTATACCGGCCGAATAGGTGAGCCAGTCGTGGGCATGTATCACATCAAAATCTTTACTCATAGCAATCTGGGTAGCCACCAGAGCATAGCGCGACACTTCTTCAAGAAGGTTAGTACCATATTTACCGGAAAATTGATAGCGTTTTGAAAAAATGGAATTTTCGAACAATTCTGTTTCTGTCTGTTCTGTGTTGTATTTGAAGATCTTCGAAAATTCCTCGGGGGAAGTGTAAGGCACGAGGCTCGACGACACTTCGAGGTAGGTAAAACTTTCCCAGTATTTCTTTAAGAGCATATCTTTTAAGTCGATGGTAACATCGCTGGCATTAACGAGTTCCATGTTCATGGTATCTTCGTCGCCATACAGGCGTGGAGCCACAAAAATTACCTCTGTGCCCTGCTTGAGCAGGGATTTGGTAAGCCCGTAACAGGCTGTGCCGAGGCCTCCCGTAATATGAGGCGGAAATTCCCATCCAAACATCAGTACTTTCATGCTTTTACTTTATCGGTTTTATTGGTTGTATTTTTCTTAAATTGTATTGCCCACTTAGAAATTCTCAGCAGCTCTGCCACACTGGTGGCATGCGATATGTCGCCGTTGGGGCGATGGGGCGGGTCGCCATCGTAAAGTTCCGACACACTGCCAATGCCATGTTCCCACATCACTTCTTCAAATTCGTCGTAGATGTCGGCAATTTTTTCCAGCGCAGATTGCCCGTAAACATTGAGAAGCGCCTGGCAATAATGGCCAAGGAGCCAGGGATAAACAGCACCCTGAAAGGCTGCCGTTTCGCGGGCAGCAACGTTGCCTTCATACACGCCTTTGTAATTATTGTCCATGGGTGCCAGGGTACGTAAGCCGCGCGGGGTAAGCAATTTCTTACGCACAACCTCAAGAACTTCGGCTTTAATGTCATTGTTTATGGGTGAATACGGCAATGAAACGGCAAGAATCTGATTAGGTCTTATGCTCCAATCCGTAACGCCATCGTCGATACAATCGGCAAGGTATTTTTTCGAGGCATCGTAAAACAGGACAGGAAAAGAGATTTCAATTTGTTCTTTGATTTCCTTCCATGCATTGACAAAAGCGGTGTCGTTAGCTAGTTCTGCCACCTCTATAGCAAAGCAAACGGCGTTGTACCACAGGGCATTTATTTCGACTGCAAATCCATAACGCGGAACAACCGGTTTGCCCTCCACATAGGCGTCCATCCAGGTAAGGGCCGTACCGTTTTCTTTGACATACAATAGGGCGTTATCCGCCACTTTTACATGGTGTAATTTATTGCTGATAAAAGTTTCCAGTATGTCGGAAATAACTCCATTGTAATCGCGCCACAGCACGCCTTTCGACTTAGTGTAGGTGGCGTATTCCTGTAAAGCCCAGAAAAACCACAACGAAACATCCGGTGCGTTAAAGAGGGCTTTTTTTCCATACCCCACATTCGGGAACAAGCCGTTATTCATTTCCTGAATCATGCTGTCGAGAATCTGTTTGCACAATTTGGGTTCGTCGAGCGTGAGGGTAAGTCCGGGCAATGCCATAAACACATCCCTGCCACGCCTGTCGTACCACGGAAAACCTGCTACAATTTCAATTCTTTTGCCTTTTTTCATGATGAATTGCTGGGCCGAGTTGAACAGGCAGTTTTCGAAGCTGTTGCGCGGGATACGTTGCTTGACTTCTTTATTAAAGCGTCTTATAAGGGTGCCGGGGGTTATTTCTTCGGTACCTGCCGAAATCACAATGCTTTCGCCTTTTTTAATATCCACTTCAAAGTACCCGGGCACATACAAATCTTCCTGAAACTCGTAACCTCTTTCCATCTCTTCAATATATTCAATATTATAGTACCAATCGGGTACATGTATATAATCGACGCTTTTTGAAAACTGAATTACCAGAGGTGTATAACCGTTGTACATTCTGAAAGAAACGCCATTGGCAACGGGTTCGTATTGTTTATTGACATACATGTTAGCCTTGGAAAGCGCATGGGTATTACGAAAAGCAAGGAAAGGGCGGAAGCGAAGTTTGGTTGGGGAAGTGGCTTCGACCAACGTATAGCGCAGCATCGTCCTGTCTTCTTCATGCGTCAGGAGGGTTTCCTTTGTTAAGATTACTCCTCCTACCCTGTACGTAATCTTGGGAATAGGCTCCAGGTTAAGGTCTTTGATGTATTTATGGCCTTTGGGATTGTAATGGGATCCCTGATACTTATGGATACCCAGGTTAAAATCGGCTTCGCGCTGAATAACTGTTTCGTCGAGTGTGGAAAGTAAAATATGATTTTCGTTATCGAGATAAGGTTGGGGACAAATAAGTAAGCCATGATATTTGCGTGTGTTGCAGCCAATAATGGTCGTACTTGAAAATGCGCCCCCCCTGTTGGTACGCAGCAATTCCTTATTAAGAGCGTATTCCAGATTAACCAGCTTTAATTTATCAAATTGAATATAACTCATATTTATGGGTTTTAACCTGCAAAAATACAAAAAATATGTAAATAAAATGTTAAATAATTTTAAATGTTATTTTATGTATAAATATATATATTTTAGATTAATAATAAATTAACTCAAGTAAAACCATATATTTTTATCAATGGTTCTCATATCTGCTTTATTAATAAATAATTAAGCAAAAATAAAAGGCGTTAAAAAAGGAGAAGAAATCGCTGTGGGGGCTTTGAACTAATAGGTTTTTGTCATGTCGGCCGGTACACAGATTATAAAATCGGCAATGTTCATATTTTCTTTATCCAAAACCGAAATATTTTCCTGTTCAACCGTCGAAATGGTCATCAATTTCATTTCGGGTTTTGCTTTTTTAAGATACCAGCAAATGCCTTCATAATTATCGGAATGATAGGCGCCCTGGAAATGAAGGAAGACGCCCTCTTTGAGCATATTCGACAGAATAAAATAGGCCATGGTGGCATCTTTAACCGCTTGGGCCTTAGGGAGGTTCTGTGCTGAACTTTTACCGGGCATACCCCCACCCATACCGGCCATGCCGGCCATTTTTTTATAACCCGGCAATTCAGGGTCGTAAGCAACAGGCAAAGGCGCTATCCATTTTTTGGCTTCGCTGCTCAGTTTTTCGAGACCTTCAAAGCCTTCGGTATTAACCAGGCTTGCATAACGGCGTGGAATATTTGTGGCTATAAATTTCAGCCCGCTGTCGCATGCCAGGTCGAGCAAAGGTTTGTAATCGTTTTCAAAGTTATTCCATAGCCGGGCATCGGCTTTAAAATTTTTGTAGGGTATGAGCTTCGATACATACTCATTCAAAATCACCTGGTTGTCGGCTTCAAACATCTCTGCACCCATAATCAGCTTATTTCCTATGGCAGCGTACAATTCTTTTGCAAGCTGAAGCTGCAGCCAATGGGCCATAGCATTATCGTGCTGTTCGCCAAAAAGCACTACTTGGTTTTTAAGAGCGGCCTGCAGCATAACCGTGAAGTCGGATTTATTACCTTCTTTGGTGTAGATAACATAGGCCGGCTTATCTTGTGCATACAGCAGTTGGATTAAAGCCAGGTAAAGTGTAAGGGCAAGGAGTTTTTTCATGTTTAAGTATTTTTATCTTATTACTTTTTCTTTCTGATAATTTCCTATAGCAATTTCCCATGCCGTAGCAAAGGCCAGGTAGGTAATTTTACTGTGAAGCTCTTTATTTAAAGTGGCAGGTATGTCGCTCGGCAAGTGCAGGTGAGTATAACTGTTGGTGCTTACGAAATAAAGTGCGGGAATATTTTTATCGAAAAAGGGAGAGGCGTCGGCACCACCACCTGCCCAGGTACTTTCAATGGTCAGATTAAATGTTTTTTTATCTATACCGCGGGCCATTTGCCATAGCACAGGAGCGCTCTCGCCGTTCCCCAACTGAATGCTATCGCCGTGGCCAATACAATCGAGGTTAAGCATGGCAACAGTCTTTTCGGGAGGTACAAGAGGGTTGTTTATATAAAACCAAGAACCTATCATGCCCTGCTCTTCGTTTGAAAAAAGAATAAAAAGCACCGACCGCTTAATTTGTTTTCTTTTTTCGCTGAAAAGCCGGGCTATATGCAAAACGGCTGCCGCACCCGAAGCATTGTCATTAGCACCGGGAAAATAAAGCAAATCGCCCTGTTTGCCTATATGGTCGAGGTGTGCGCCAATGATAACATATTCGTCTTTAAGCACAGGGTCGTTCCCTTCTATCATACCCACCACATTCATAGTAGGTTTTTCCTTGGTATAAACCGTGTGTATTTCGGTATAAACCTTTGTGCCGGTATTGAACGAAAATGGTTTTTGCAGGGAGTCAATCATTTGCTGGAGTTCTGCCACAGTATATTTACCGGGTTCAAGGATGTCGTTGGCCACTTCATTGCTTACATGTATGCTGGTGGTCGCACCATTATGTGTATTAACGCTGCCTGTGGCAATGCTTCCTATGGGCTGTGTTGTACGCGCCCCTTTGGGGGTGTTAATAAAAACAACTCCGAAAGCGCCATTCTGCGAAGCCACGCTTACTTTGTAGCGGGGAATAGCCGAGGGCCATTCAACCTTGAATTTCCACGAAGGGTTTTCTTTGAAAATCATCACCACTTTGTTTTTCACATCCATACCCGCATAATCGTCGTAGCCGAACTTGGGCAACGAGATGCCATAACCGCAAAAAACCACTTCGGAGGTATGTACGCCCTGCCCGGTAAAGCCCCTGCAGACGAAGTCCTTGCCCGGTTTATACACTTTATTTTCTCCAGCTTGGTTGATTTTTTCGAATTTAAGCGGGGCTTTAATTTCGTTATGCTCCACGTTAAAGTACTGGAAGTACGAATCACCCAAGGGTTTGAGCTTATATTTTTTAAACAATCCTGCTGTATAGTTGGCGGCCATGTTGTACCCAGCGCTTCCGGGCAAGCGCCCTTCAAAGTCGGGTGAGGCCAGTTTTTCGACTATTTTGTAAAGAAAATCTGTTTCAATATCGGCGGGTTTGGGGGCATACTGCGCCTTAGCAAAACTACAGCATAATATTAAAAACAGTAAAGTAATCCGATGTATAAAGCAAAAGGGCATGTAATATTTTTTTTTACAAATTTAGTTTTTATTTCATTTTTTTATGTTACTTTTGCTCCACTTTTGAAAAAAGTATTATAAATCTTCCTCCTTAGCTCAGCTGGTTAGAGCATCTGACTGTTAATCAGAGGGTCGCTGGTTCAAGTCCAGCAGGGGGAGCGTGAAAATCAAAGGGTTACGACAAATTACAGTTGCAACCCTTTTTTATTTACTAACAAAATAACTAACTTTAAATGTTTTTAACCCATTATTTACAAATACTACAGAAAATAAGTTTAAATAAATTTTAAGTTTATTGCAGCCCATTTAATGTGCATACAGTTTGCATACAACACCCCTTCAATAGCAACTTAATTGAAATATGAATAACCCTTTTGTGAAGGGGGATATAAGAGTTTAATAATGGTTTTTTCAAACTGATTGGCGTGGGTATTATTGTTAGTAACACTCCCACAAACACATAAACGGTTATTGTTTTTAATATGAAGTGGTTTAGGGGGCTAACTTAAAGGAATTTATCTTATTAAATTATCAGATAATAATGGTAAAAGTTTCAAAGCTAAATTAATTATACTTTAAAAAAATAATTATGAATGCAAAAATATTAATGTTCATTATCATGTTTGCAATATTCTTCAATTTAACAGCAATAATACATTAACTGTTACAATAAATAATTTACCTAACGGCAATCATGCAAAGATTTGTTTATATAAATCAAACGATATATTCTTAATTATAGATACTGTTGGAACGGGCAATCCTATAACGAAAACTTTTAATAATGTTTACCCTACTAATTATGGTATTTTAAATATTACAGTTACTTCGCATAATTACATACCCTACCAAGATACAATCTCAATTTGCTGTAATTATAGTAATACCCTGACAGATATAACATCTAATCAAACATGGAATAATTTACGTATCCTTTTTTTAATTTTTTTAGTTTGAATTTAATCTATGTGCTAGCCCAAAAATGGCTCTTTTGATTTTGCCGAAGCGTTGGCTTGTCGGGGAGGGGCAAAAGCAAATGTACCATTGTGCACAGGCTGTCATCGTAACTTTCATTTTGCATTTTTAAGTAGTACTTCATTCAAAATTTTTGTGTGTCGGCCAGAAAAAAATAAAAAACTTCGGGCTGGCAATGTGTGATCGGGGTTGAATTCATTTGTATTGTCTGTCATGTTTTTGTTTAATAGTACACTGTCAGTTTGTTGTGTTGTTTGTTTCTTCCGCTGGTTGCTAACGGTTTGCAGCTATGCCCAGTAGCCGTTTTGCGTGCTTCGTCTCTTTCCAACGGCACAATGTTTCTGCGAGGCACTGCTGTTTCAATTTGCTCTTTCATAGGCTATTGGGCATAGCTGCTGTGTGTGCCCTACATGAGCAGCGCACACTTGTTGTAAGCTGTTGAAAAATTCCAAAAATACAAATAATTTTCATATAACCTACAACAAGTGTATTTTTCCAGAGGGTGAAAGTCCCTTATGTGCGGAGGTAGTACTCCGAAGCGTTAGCAAGTCGCAAGGTAGTTTACCGTGAGGTATGCACTGAAGGAAGCGAGACTGCAAATGTCGGTACTGACGAAAAGTATAAAGCGAAGCGTATCACGAACACCTATGAAAACAATTAATTAGTGAGTAAACGGCATACGAGGCATATAAACTTGGGATAAGCAAGCACACCTTTGTAACGTCC
>JAKIYU010000001.1 GCA_022708385.1 Bacteroidota bacterium
AATAGGCTTTGTTGATTTTATTAATCCCGCCTATTTTATTTAATGGTAAACGTACTACGCGCGACTGGTCGGCAATAGCTTGAAGTATGGATTGACGAATCCACCAAACGGCATAGGAAATAAATTTGAATCCTCTCTTTTCATCAAAGCGCTGAGCCGCTTTCATAAGGCCTAGGTTGCCTTCGTTTATAAGGTCGGGTAAACTCAATCCTTGATTTTGGTATTGTTTTGATACAGAAATCACAAAACGCAGATTCGACTTAGTAAGCAGTTCTATAGCAGCGGCATCCCCTTCTTTTATCCTTCTGGCCAGCATAACCTCCTCCTCGGGAGTAATCATCTCAATCTTGCTTATTTCCTGTAAGTACTTGTCGAGGGAGGCTGTTTCCCTGCTTGTTACTTGCTTGGAAATTTTTAACTGTCTCATTTTTTTAAAGATTAAGTATGCTAAAAGACGAAACTGTTAAATAATAGTTGCTTAATGTCAATATATACTATAGAAATTTATATGTAAGACACCAACATTATGCAAACTTTTTGTAATTTCGTTGAAAGCATTAAACCATTCAATAATTCACTTGACAAATGGAATTCAGAAAGCACCAGCCCCCAATCAAACCAATAGATAAGGTGGTATTACCCGTACCGGAAGAAATGATGTTGGGAAAAATCCCTGTATATATTTTTCCTTCGGATAACAACATACTCAGGCTGAAAATTTTTTTTAAAGCGGGCACGTGGTATCAGAAAAAACCCTTGCAGGCATTTTTTACAAATAAGATGTTATGCGAAGGAACCGTTAACTTTAGTTCGGAAAAGATTGCCGAACATATTGATTTTTATGGCGCAAAATTAAACTTTGCAGTTGATGATGACTGGGCTACTGTAACCTTGCTTGTGTCGCTTAAAAATTTCGGACAGGTGCTTCCCGTATTGGCAGAGATGATTTTTCAACCGGTGTTCCCCGAAAAAGAATTTAAAGTTCAAAAAGATATTACATTTCAGAATTTTATAATTAACAACGAAAAAGTGGCCACACTTGCCCGGAATTATTTTCTTGAAACGCTCTATGGCAATTCAAATTATTATGGCTACAGAACTAAAAATGAGGATTTTAAAAATATCGAAACAGAGACACTAAGCGCTTTCCATAAGCAACATTACCTACCGGAAAATGCCATGATAATTTTAACAGGGAAGTTGGGTACATCAGAAATAAATTTGCTGCAGAAATATTTTCTTGTAGAAAGTACAACCAAAACCCAAACAACTTCCTTTACGCTCCTGTTTAAATCTGGAGATAACAGAAAAATATACATACCAAAAAAAGATGCTCTTCAGGCTGCTATAAGGATAGGCAAAGTATTGTTTAACAGGACACATCCCGACGATATGGGTTTCAGATTTTTGAACGTAGTTCTTGGCGGGTACTTTGGGTCGCGGCTGATGAGTAATATAAGGGAGGATAAAGGCTATACCTATGGCATTTATTCTAGTCTGGTCTCAATGCAGCAATCAGGATATTTTTCTGTGTTTGCCGAAGTCGGTGCTCCCGTTTTCAAAAAAGCAACACATGAAATATATAACGAAATAAAAAGGTTGCAGGATGAAAAGATTGGTGAAGATGAGCTTGAAACTGTAAGGAGTTATATTTTAGGAAACTTTTTAAGAAATATTGATGGCCCTCTTAATTTCTCAGGAATATTTGAAAATGCGCTTTTATATGGCTATGATGTTAACTATTTTAATGAATATTTAAAAACTGTAAAAACGATGAACGCCAACACGCTGCTTGGCTTGGCACAGAAATATTTGGATGCCGAAAGCATGTATGAGGTTGTGGTAGGCTAAATATGTTTTGTTGTATGAAACTTTTTTCATAATTTTGTGTTATAATATCGTAAACAATTTGTTAAGCAACGGCCTGTTATTAATACGTCTCGTACTGGTTCAATGTCATAAAAATGAAATTTAATCACATCAAATATTCACTTGTAATTTTCATACTCCTTATTAGCAGCATCGCAGCTGAAGCCTCACATTACATGGGAGGTGAAATTACCTGGGAGTGTCTTACAAACGGACAGTATAAATTTACCATGCGGGTTTACAGGGAATGTAATGGTATTCAATTCAACGCAAGTGAACTGATTACGGTTTATAATCATCCCACAGTTTCAAGTATTCAAATGACAAGGATTTCGCAGATAGATATATCTCCGCAGTGCAATGCCATTGGCCCTCATATTACCTGTGCCAATGCACCACAGCCTAATATGGGCGCAATAGAAGAGCAAATTTATGTGTCTGCTCCTATCACTTTGGCTGGGGTACCCCCTGCACAGGGATGGATTTTTGCCTGGGGTTCCTGTTGCAGAAACCCTTCTACAAGTATTACAAATGCTGCCAGCCAAGACTGGTTATTGAGAGCTATCATGTACAGTTATACACCTCCGGGCTCAACAACACCCAATAATGCCAACCCTTGTTTCGACAATTCTCCCATTTTTGCCGAACGCCCTTCAACCGTTATTTGCACGGGTTATCCCTTTACTTATAATCACAATGCATCCGACAAAGAACTCGATTCGCTGGCTTATACATGGGCTCCGCCCTTAACCGATTTAAATACACCTGTAAATACATGGGCAGCCGGCTATTCTTACAACAGCCCTTTGCCTGGAACTATACATAACCCCAACAATGTGCCAGCTACTGTAAATCCCTATACAGGGGAAATATCTTTTACTTCCTATACCCAAGGGGCTTTTCAAACGGTAGTAAAGGTTACAGCCTATAAATGCGGGCAAAAAGTAGCTGAGATATTCAGGGAAATGCAAATAGTATTATTGGCGTGCGGCAATAACAATCCCCCTGTCGTAACTGCCCCATTTCAAGACCCTATTACCTTGCAATATACATCTTATATTGATACTGTTTATGCCGGGGCTCTTGTAACTTTTCCAATGTCGGGAACCGACTTTGAATACCTGCCCAATGGGCAGCCGCAAACAATGACTATTAAAGCATCAGGAACGCAATTTGGAACCAATTTTTCAAGCACTACTTCGGGCTGTCTTAACCCACCCTGTGCCGTGCTTACACCACCTCCTCCTATAGCAGGGCAGTTCGGTGTGCAAACAAACTTCTCGTGGCAAACTACCTGCGACCACCTGGTAGGCATTATGGGTTGTGGAAACACATCTAATGTTTACAACTTTCTTATAAAGGTGCAGGACGATTTTTGCCCGGCACCTGCCATAAATATCAGAACCATTACTATTGTGGTTCTGGCACCTCCTGTGCTTGATGCACCCAAACTACGCTGTGCGTCGGTTCAACCCAATGGTGATGTAACTTTAAGCTGGATCCCCCCTGTTGATAATTTCAACAGCTTTAACAGCTACCTTGTTTACTCAGCTGCCAGTGCCGCGGGACCTTATACTTTGGTGGATACAGTACACAATATAGCAACTACTTCTTATACTCATACCGGTGCAAATGCACAAACTGCCAGTGTATTTTATTATATAAAAACACTGTCGGGATGCGGCGGCGCACCTTTTGTTTTATCCACATCATCTGATACTTTACAAACTATACTTCTCTCAGCCACCAATTCAGGTAGTGGTGCTGCCCTGCTCGATTGGAATGCGGTACATAATCCTTTGCTGCCCACATCACACACATGGTATCACATATATAGGGAATATCCTCCGGGAACATGGGAATTGATTGATTCTACACAGGCGCTAAACTATACCGAGAACATAACTCTTTGCAATGCCGATATAAACTACAGGGTGGAAATAGCCGATTCTTCGGGATGTGTTTGCGTGTCGTCTATTGATGGTGACCTTTTTCAGGACCTTACAGCCCCTGCCGAACCTGTGCTGGATTCGGTAAGTCTCGACCTGAGCAGTGGCAAGGCAGTCCTCGGCTGGACAGCTTCAACATCGCCCGATGCCGACGGCTATGTGGTGTATATTTATTCAGGAGGTATTTGGAATCCTATTGATACAATATATGGCGTAAATAACACATTTTACACTTATGCAAATTCCAATGCAGCCTCAGGCTCTGAATCTTATACCATTGCAGCTTTCGACAGTTGCATGAATATAAGTCCTATGGTGGATGAGCAGCACACCCTGTTCTTATCTGCACAACAGGATGTTTGTGCAGGGACTATCACGCTGAGCTGGAATCCCTACATCAATATGACACCCGCCTTAACAGGTTACCAGATATTGGTAAGCGAAAACAACGGCCCCTTAACACTGTTAAGCACCAATGCAGCAGGCGCAACAACTTATACCCATAGCAACCTGAATGCTTCATCAACTTATTGTTATCTCATCATGGCCTATAACGATGATGGTAAAACCTCCACTTCGAACAAAGTGTGTATTGAAGCCATAGAACCTGAACAGCCGGAATTTGTTTACCTGAAATCGGCTACAGTTGTAAATAATTCTTATGTAGATGTGGCATTTTATGCGGATACATCGGCCTACATTTCTGCGTATAAGATACTCAGAGCCGACAATGCTTCCGGCCCTTATACACAGTTGACTGTTGTGCCCGGATCTAACCAGCCTGAACTAACCTATTCCGACCATTCGGCTATTGTTACTTACAGCAGTTATTACTACAAAGTGGTCGTGGTGGATACCTGCGGAAATGAAGCCCTGACCTCCAATATCGGGCGCACTATATTACTGATTGGCGAAAGCCAGGGCGACATGACCAACGAGCTTAGCTGGAACGATTATGAAGCCTGGTCGGGGAACGTGGAATCTTATACCATTTACCGTAAAAACGGGTCTAATTTCCAACCGCTGATTAACATACCTTTCGGTACCAACAGCTATGTTGATAATGTGTCGAATTTTACCACCACCGACGGGAAGTTTACCTATTATGTGGTGGCCAACGAAGCGCCCGGCAACATATACAATTTCATGGAAACCAGCACCTCCAACCACACCACGGTGAAACAGGTATCCAAGATTTTTATTCCCAATGCCTTTGTGCCCAAGGGCTATAACACTGTTTTCAGGCCTTTTGGTGTTTTTGTGGACAACACCGACTATAGTTTTATCATCTTTAGCCGCTGGGGGCAGATTATCTTTGAAACCCAGGACCCCAACGAAGGCTGGGATGGAACTTACGAGGGCGAAGATGTGCCTTTTGGTGTTTATACTTACCTTATCCAGTTCCGTAACCCCGACGGCGTGCTGATACAGAAAAGAGGCACAGTGTCTTTGTTGAGGTAAGTGATTTACAGCTTAACAAATTTTCTTGTCCATCTTTGCTGCTGCGTTTCAACGCATATATAATACATTCCCGGAGCGAAAAGGGCAGCGTTTATTTTTATTTTGTTATTGCTCTTGTCCAGTTTGATGGGGATTTCATAAACTAAAGCTCCACAGAAATTGTAAATATTTATTTTTCCTGATTGAAAGTTTTCTGTGGTAGAAAAATTAACTTCAAAAACATCATTTACCGGATTTGGATACAGTTCAAAATAAGAATTTTTGTTTTCTTGTGTGGGTTTTAAACCGACACCGGTTTCCTGGAGGCGCATGAAAATTAAATCATAATTTCCATTACTTGAATATAAGCTATCACCAATTTGCACTTCTGATTCATACATTAAGCCACAAAGTAATGAACCATCTGGCAGAACATTAACTTCAATAGTGTTAACTTCATTATTTGAAAGTGTTTCTTTTGAATTTAGAACTTCTGTCCAATAATAAATACCTTCTTTACTGAATTTTGAAATAAAGAAAGAATATTTACTTGAGTCGGATGTGTAAAACAGGTTGTTTCCTAATCGAAATTTATATTTAAAAAGTCCATAAACAAAAACATTGTTATTATCTGTTGTGCTTTTAATTTCAGAAAAATTCGAATTACACATATTTAATTGAGGAATAACAGGATGAGGACATTCTTTGAACCCTTTAAATTTATGAGTCCATTCAATTTCGAAGTCACTGTTCATCTTAATTAAGTGTAAATTATTACTTGTTATGCTATCATTTTGATTTACCGTAAATAATGTGTCATTACCCAATATTGAAGTATAAATATTATTATCGTTGCTAATATGAATAGCGTCATAATCAAGAGAAAAATCCTTCACATGAAGCATCAAGGTATAATCGTTATCGTATTTAATAAGTCTTTTGGTATATGGAGATGGTGCGGTGGTATAATGATAGAAGTTTCCTGATTGATCTGTTTTGAAATTTATTAATACTGTCGTTTCAAGAGAGCGAAAAAAATCAGTTAATTGTCCTGAACTGTCAAGTTCTAGGACATAATATTTCCTATGAAATCCACTTTGTCTAATCGTATCATTATTTGGTAATACAATGTATGAGTAGAGATTAAGAGCAAGATAAAGTTCCTCATTTTTTATGTCTAATGCAATATATTGGTTAGGATCTGTTCCGAAATCAGGTTGTGCAGTAATATATTCTTTACACCATTGTATATTTCCCGAATAATTTATCTTAGCAAGTTTGTTTTTTAAACCCCAAGTGCCATGAGGCATTGAATGTGAAAAAATATAAATATCATTATTTGTGGTTGTTCTTAAAAATTGAGGTTTAAAATCTAATGAACTGTCAGGTTTTGACAACCAAATTAAATTACCATTTTGAGAAAATTTGGCAACAAAAGAACCATTAACATAAAAAGTATCAATAAATACTCCTTTCAAATATCCTGCAATAATAATGTTCCCTTCGTTGTCAATTTGAATACAATCTTTTCCAAACCAGTCATTTTCGGTGCCTCCGTAGTTTTTTATCCAAATAGGTTCTAAATTCTGTGAGTAGAGGGAGCTACATGTTAATATGAATATACAAATGGAATTATATAAAAGTGTTTTCATGCGTGCTGTGTTTTAATTTAATAAACAATAAGTTTTTTGATATTTGACTGATTATTAGCTTGTACCTTAACAAAATACAAACCAGTATTAAGTTTTGATATGTCAAGAATTATGGTTTGATTAGAGTTTTTATAATTTTCTTTTAATACACACCGACCTGTTATATCGAATATTTGTATTGTAAATTCTTTATTATTTTCTAAGTTAATATTAATTAAAACACTGTTATGTGCCGGATTGGGATACACCTCAAAATAAAAAGTCTTGTTTTCTTGTGTGGGTTTTAAACCGACACCGGTTTCCTGGAGGCGCATGAGTAAAGAACGAACAGTTCCGTTGCACATATAAAGACTATCACAAATCTGAACTTCTGATTTGAAGACTAAAAAACAAATTAATGAACCATCATCTGAAATTTTTAAATCAAATGATGAATAATTTAAAATGTCAACATCTTCATAAGATTCAAATATCTCTGTCCAAAAATAATTTCCTTGGTTATCAAATTTACTGATAAAAAAAGATATTTTACTTGAATCTGGTGTGTAAAAACTACTCCCCTCAATAGAAAATTTATATTTAAAAACACCATAAACATAAATGTCATTGTAATTAGAAATAATTTTAACTTTCCCAAAATCAGTTAAACATCTTAAAATACTTGGAAGTTGGGGTAAAGGACATTCTCTGTATCCTTTAAACTTTTTTACCCATTCTTGTTCAAAAACATTATTATATTTGACAATAAATAAATTGTTATGTGTTATCGTATCATTGAAGCTAAATCCAAAAGATGTATCAGAACCTATTTTAGAAGCATAGACATTGTTTTCATTGTCTAATGAAAAGTTTTCATAATAATATTGAAAATCTTTAACATTCAACATTAAATTATAATTATAGTTATATTTGATTAATCGTGATCCACCATTAGGTTTTGAGGTTAAAAAATAATTGTTGCTATTTTCATCAATTTGATAATCTTTTAAAACGCTTTGTTCTATTGGAGTAAAATTTCCTGTTAATGCCCCATTTGTATCAAATTCAAGGATGTGATATTTGTTACTTGCATGAAGTGTATCACCAGATGGTAAAACAAGATATGCTATGTCTAAATACCAAGCAAGATAAATTTTTTCTAACCCACGAATTTCTAAACTCACCATTTCTGATTCATAAAAAAAACCTGAGTTTTTATATTTGAATGTTTTAACCCATTGTTTTTCTCCATTAGAATTTAGTTTTATCAGTGCAGTGGTAATAAAGTCCAGATTATAATCTATTCTTGAAAAAACATAAACATTATTATTAATATCAATTTCCAAAAATTTTGGGTCAAGATTTAAAGTTGAATCAGATTTTGTACACCAAATTAATTGACCATCAGGTGTAAATTTAGCAATAAAACCTCCATTAACACTAACAGTATCAATATAAGATGGAATACTGGCATAAGCTCCAACTATAATATTCCCATCTGAATCTATCTTTAAAAAATTTTGTTCTCCCCAGTTGCCTGTTATTTCATTCAAAGATTTAACCCAAATCCGTGATAAATTTTGTGCATAACTAAAATTGATGCTAACAAATAAAGTAAAAAGAATATATATTATTTTTTTCATTTTTTATAATTAATAAACAATAAGTTTTTTAACATTTGTTGCATTGAGAGATTGAATATTAACGAAATATAGCCCTGCTTTAAGTTCAGAAATATCCAAATTAAATCTGCATTGTTCAGGTATTATATCTTTTTTTTGAAGCACAATACGACCGGAAATGTCAAATATTTGTAAATTAAAATTGTTACAAAATTCGGTATTAAAAGTGATTGCAATAGTATTTGCTGATGGATTTGGTGTTATATAAAAATCTAAATTATTTTCGTTTAATTTACTTATATTCATTGGAGAATAGTAAGCATAAATTGAATAAGCAAAATCTAAATCATCGAGTGGTGGATAAAAACCATAATTAGAAATATCATATAAATATCCTTTAACAGTAATATTTTGATTATCACACCCAACCATAAAACTATCAGGCCAAACAAATCCTGTTGACGTGTCATAAATTTTTGGTTTTAATAAACGTAAAGATAAAATAAAAAATTAAAAAAACAAATTATTTATTCAAAAAATCATTATAGAACTTATAAAAGAATATGTATATGTGAATTTATTTAAATTCGCATAAATTATATTTAAAAAATAAGAAGGCTATTTTTTAAAAAACAGCGAGTCAAGTTGCCGGTATATATTCTCGCTGGGTTTAAGCGCCGGGGCATTTACGATATAACCTTCGGTATCGAGCAGCACAAAATAAGGCAGTGTTTTAACGGCAAAATTATCGGTGATGTTATAATTGAAAGCAAAGTGCAGGAGCGGGAAATCGAATTTGCTTTTATCGGTTAAATAATACATGTTGAGGGGTTCCAAATCTATTGAAATGCCCATGATCTCGAGCCGCCCGTTGTATTTTCGTTTCAGGTCGTTAAGGAGGCCCATCTCCGACAGGCACACAGTGCACGAGGTATTCCAGAAGAAAAGGTACACGTAACGGCCTTTGAACTGCGATAATTTATAGGGTTGAAGCTTCTTGTCGGTGAGCGTAAAATCTGCTGCCTGTGTGCCTTTGGGATAGCCCGAAAGGTATTTGATGACCATGCGTGCCGTAAGCGCATTGTGGGGGTACCTGCTTTTTTCGGCCAGGGTGGTAAGCAATGATATGATATTTTCTTTTTTAAGCCCGGGAAGGCCATAAAGCTCACGCAGCCCTTTAATGATAACCATTTCGCGCAAAGGTTCCTGCAGCAGGTTGCTGTCCTTGCTTAGCGTGTCGAGCAGTGCGGGATAGCTGCAGCTTTCGTTAATGACGTATTCAACAGAGCTGAATTTGACCGGGTGCGACAGGTCGGTAAAGTACATTTTAAAGTACTGATTGAAAAACTCCATATAAGCCTCATTATGCGTAAGTACAGGCTTGTTGAGGAAGTATTTTTCGAAAAGTTTTGAGGGAGAAGTAACGTAAAGCGATTCTTCAAACAAAGCGGTTTTATACATTCTGTAAACCCGGAAGTATTCATTTTTATACGCCCCAAAAAGGCTGTCGGAACGTGACTGAAAAAGGCCAGTCAGCATTTTGACTTTTTTCCCTATAATAGCAGCCGCATTTTCGTTTACAAATGCATTGAGGAGGCTGTCGAAGCTGAAAATCAGGTTGTTTAATTCGCCGGGCCCGGCATTGAGTATTTGATAGTTCAGATACACAGGGTTCAGGTAAGGATTGGAGGATTCTTTGTACTGGCCAGGCTTAAGGGTGTCGAAAAGCAGTCTGTAGACTTCGCCGGGCACCGCATAGAGCTGGGCTGAAAGGAAATCTATTCTCAATGTGAGCAGGGAGGTGTCGTCTAGCTTCAGGCGGATGCTGAATTGCTGGTTATTGTCCACCGGCGCTTGTGCCAATAAAATTTCGTTGTAAGTAAGCAGGTCGGTACAGGTGTATATTCTGATACTTTTCCGGGCTGCACCGGGAGCAGTACCTGTGATAAGGACTTCGCCTGCGGATAGTGGCAAACTGAAAACGACAGCAAGCAATAAAGGCATTAACCTCATAAACCTTAAATTTTCTGTATTGAATTAAACGCCATGCGTTGGTGATTATTATAAATTCAGAGTGAAGTTAAATTTTTACGGCTTTCGGCACAAAAGGGCTGATATCGCCGCCGTGCCTGGCTATGTCGCGCACAATGGAGGAGTTGAGGGATGTAAATTCGGGCGTGGTGAGCAGAAAAATGGTTTCGATGGGGGGGTAAATTTGCTTATTGATTTGGCCTATACTGCGCTCAAACTCGAAGTCGGCCGAAGTGCGCAGGCCACGAAGGATATAATTGGCTTTGATTTTTTTACAGTATTCAACTGTAAGGCCACTGTAGCTGGCAATCTCAACCTGTGTGTATGCGGCAAAGGTTTCCCTGAGCCAGCCGATGCGTTTTTCGAGAGGGAAATAGGCACTTTTCTGGGGATTTTCGCCAATGGCAATAATAATTTTATCGAAAAGCGGCAGTGCCCTTATTACAATGGACTCGTGGCCTTTAGTAAGCGGGTCGAATGAGCCTGGAAAAACTGCTGTTCTGTTCATATTTAAGGTATTTGTGAATGCAAAGTTAGTTTAAATAATGTAAAAGATAGTGTGTTGAAAAGCCTACATCAGACCGTTGTCGGCAAAGCTGTAGTACGATTCTTCGCCGCTGACGATATGGTCGAGGACTTTGATGCTAAGGATATCGCCAGCTTTTTTAATTTTTTGTGTAAGCTCAATGTCGTTGTTGCTTGGGTTGATATTGCCGGAGGGGTGGTTGTGGCAAAGCACAATAGCTGATGCATTGCATTCGAGGGAGGATTTAAAGATGCGGCGGATATCCACTGTGGCTTGCGATAGGCCACCTTCACCGATGAAGGTTTTATTGATAATTTTATGGGCTGTGTTGAGGTTTATAACCCAGAACTCTTCGTAGGCTTTGTCGCTCATTTCGGCCTGCATATATTCGTAGATGTCCTTGCTGCAGGCAATGTTTTTTTTCTGTAGGGCTTCGGCCTGACGCCTGCGGCGGCCTAATTCGAGGGCGGCGGCCAGGGTAATGGCTTTAACGGTGCCCACGCCTTTGTATTTTTTCAGGGCACTTATGTCGAGCTTGGATAATTCGAGCAGGTTATTGGAAACGTCGTTCAGTATCCGGCGGGCGAGGTCGAGGGCGCTTTCGTTGGCAGAACCGGAAGCCAGCAGTATGGCCAGCAATTCGGCATCGCTGAGAGCATCGCGGCCTTTGAGAAGGAACTTTTCGCGGGGGCGGTCATCTTCGTGCCAGCTCTTTATGGGGCGTTTGGGGTTAGCATTTTCCATGTTAAAAGATTGTGAGGAATAAAATTAAAACAAAAAAACCTGTTTCACAGCGTAAAACAGGTTTTTTTAGACAATAATGTTTTTTATTGTAAAGCATTAACCATTTTGGTCAGTTTCGATTTAAGGTTGGCTGACTTGTTCTTGTGAATGATGTGGTGCTTTACATTTTTATCGAGCATGGAAATCACTTTCGGGAGCATTTCGGCAGCTTCGTTTTTGTTGGTGGTAGCTCTTAATTTTTTGACTGCGTTGCGCATGGTTTTAGATTTATATCTGTTAAGC
This sequence comes from Bacteroidota bacterium, assembly GCA_022708385.1. Taxonomy (GTDB): domain Bacteria; phylum Bacteroidota; class Bacteroidia; order Bacteroidales; family PXBB01; genus JAKIYU01. Next base: position 12,095 of record JAKIYU010000001.1, read on the forward strand.
ACACGTTTTTTTTCGTTTGTACGGATTCTTTTAAGAGCTGATTTGTGGTTTGCCATTGCTTTTAAATTTTATTTTTTTTGTAGTCCGTAGGGGAATCGAACCCCTGTTTCCAGGATGAAAACCTGGCGTCCTAACCCCTAGACGAACGGACCCTTTTGCTTTTGGGACTGCAAAATTAATAATTATTTTTTAAATAAAACAAAACTGTAAAAATATTTTTAATACCCAAAAATATCTTTCATTGTAAGAAATTGTACTTCACCGTATTTTTTCAGTTCGTCAATGTTCAACTTGTCTTTTTTCCCAAGAACAAGCATGGTGTAGTTTTTATCTTTAAGGTACTTTTGCTGGAAGTCTTTAACATCCTGAAAGGTAAGTTTGGGAGTTTTTTCAAAGACGTCCTTACGTATGTCGTAAGAAAGCCCCATACGTTTGGCTCTTTCGTAATTGAAGAGGATTGCGGCTTTGGTGATACGCTCGGTGCGTATTTTTTCAACAATGGCATCTTTGGCGTTGTTAAAGTGTTTTTCGGATTCGGGCATGTTGTTTATTAGGTTGTACATACCTGCAGTGGCTTCAGGAAGTTTATCGTTTTGTGTGCCAATAAAGGACATAATGAAATTGTTGCGGTCGGGGCGTGATGGTATGCGGTAGTTGCCATAGGCAGTATAGGCCAGGCCTTTGGCTTCACGAAGTTCCTGAAATACAATGGACGACATACCGCTGCCGAAATATTCGTTGAACACACTAATTTGTGGAATGAGTGAGGGATTGTACTTATCCGATTTAGACAGCAGAATGATTTCGACCTGTTTCATGTCGTAATCTACAACAAGCACTTTACCTTGAGTGTTGTCAAGCTCTGCGTACTGCGTTTCTTGCGGGAGGGGTTTCAGCGTTTTCGGTACACGGTGGTGTTTATTAAGCAGGTCGGTAAGTTGTGCCGAATTTTGGGAACCGTAGTAAAGAATGCGGTGCTGGTAAGTGTTCAAATCTCTTATCACGGCAAGCAGATCTTCGGGTTTAAGGTTTCTGAGCTCATCTTCGGAGAGGATATCGGTGAAAGGGTTTTTGGCACCGTAAACGCCATAATTATACATAGCGCTCCACAGAATGGTGCTTTTTGAAAGTTTGTTGTCTGCTCTTTTTTTAAGGATATCATCCACAAGATTTTTGAGGGCATCGGCATTGGGTTGACAATCACTGAGGAGGTTTTCGAAAAGTACGAGACCTTTTTCCATATTTTCACTCAGGCCGCTGAGGGTTACATAAATCTGATCTTCGGAACTGCTTACATAGAAAGAGCAGCCGGTTTTATAAAATTCTTGTTGTACCTGTGCAGGTGTAAGTTTTGAAGTGCCTAAATATTCAAGATAGGAGAGGGCTGTGCCGAGTTTTTTATTGTGGTTGTTGCCCATATCAAAAAGATAATAGAGTGAAAAAGTAGGAGTTTCTTCATTTTTGAGGTAGCTGACAGCTATGTCGTTTTTGATTTTGAAGGAGGTTATATCTTTAACATAATCGAGAAAAACGGGTTCAAAAGGTTCAACAGGGCGGGAAACCATTTTTTTGAAGAAATCGGACTGAGCTTCCCTGTTTATTTTAACCGGGGTAATTTCGGGTTTTTCGACTTTGGTTACTTCGGGATTGGGTCCCGTGCGTTTGTAAACCACCACATAATTATTGCCGTAGTTTTTATTAGCAAAGTCAACAATGTCCTTCTTAGTGATTTTGGAAAAACGTTCTATACGATTTACTTTTTCCTGCCATTTTTGATTGTAAATGAAAGCGCTTATCATACTGTTGGTTCGGGCACGGTTGCTTTCATATTCGCGTATTTCGTTTAGTTTAAGGTCGTTAATGATAGCTGGGATGAGCCAGTCGGGGAAATCACCTTTTTTAACTATTTCAATCTGGTCCAGTAGCAGGTCTTTAACTTCTTCCAGTTTTTGTCCATTTTTGGGACGGCCGTTGAAAATATGTGTGGAATAATCGGCTTTAACATAAACGGAAGAGCCGGCAGAAAGGACTTTCTGAGCTTGAACAAGATTAAGGTCGATAAGGCCGGCGGTACTGTTGCTTAAAATATAATCCACAATCGTTAGCTTATCCATGTCGGCTGAGGTGGCGCCACCAAAGCGGTAGGCCATGAGCATGTTTTCGGCATCGGGTCCAGTAACTTCCTTAACAACGGGTTGGGTAATGGGTTTTTCAACAGGAGAAATATTATCTTTTAAGGGTACTGATTTCAACGTGCCAAAGGTTTGGTCTACGTGTTTTATTACGGCATCGGGGTCAAAATCGCCAGCCATAATAAGCGCCATATTGTTGGGGACATAGCGGCTATTGTAGTATTCTTTAAGGCTTTTTATGGATGGATTTTTAAGGTGTTCCTGCTTGCCCAGGGTAGTTTGCTGTCCGTAATTGTGTGTGGGATAAACGCTACTGAGCATGGCTTCGTATATTTTGCGCTGGTCGTTATCGAGGCTCATGTTTTTTTCTTCGTAAACTGTTTCGAGTTCGGTGTGGAATAATCTGAAAACGGGGTAGGAGAAGCGGTCGAACTCAATGTCGAGCCATTTATCGAACTGGTTGGAGGGGACATCATTCACATAAACTGTTTGGTCCACGCTGGTGTATGCATTAGTGCCTTTAACACCCAGCGAAGCCATCATCTTGTCGTATTCGTTGGCGATGGCCAGCGAAGCAGCGACATTTGAAATGCTGTCTATAATTTTATATATTTCCTTCCTTTCTTTGGGGTCGGTAAGTTTGCGATATTTTTCGAAGAGGTTTTCTATTTGAACGAGGTATGTGTTTTCTTTTTCAAAATCCATGGTACTGAAATGCTGTGTGCCCTTAAACATGAGGTGTTCGAGGTAATGCGACAGGCCTGTATTGTCGGCGGGGTCGTTTTTACTGCCTGTGCGTACGGCTACTGCAACCTGAATACGGGGGGCGTCCTTGTAAACCGACATATAAACCTTGAAGCCGTTATCAAGGGTATAAATGCGCACTTTTAAGGGGTCGTTGGGTACAGATTCGTAGGTGTATTTTTTTTGTGAAAACCCCTGCATTACAAAGAGTAACAGTACAGGGAGCATAGTAAATTTAAAAATGTTGTTTTTCATGAGTATGTGTTTTTAGTTTAAAATATTGCTTATGACGCTATTTAATAACAAAATGTTACTGAATTTAAAAAGCCCTCAAAGATATTAATAAACAATTACATATTTGGTTATAGAATTTCCCGAAACATTTCACAATAATTTCATATATATCATATCCAATAAAATAATATAAAGACATGGACCAACCCAAAATTGAAAGGATTAACGCCTGATGAAAATACTGATATTAAAAATGAGATATGACTTTGAGGAACTTGCCGGGTTTTACGCCTGTTCGAATTTAAAATTCACCGTTTCAACCCACTGACCTAACCCGAAGAGCTGTTAGGGGAGGGATTAAGGAGAATAGGAAGAGGGGAACAATGCTCAATAAAGAAATAAAAATGTCGAATGTTGAATTAAGAAATGACAATGTCGGTGTATTTTTATTGAATAAAGAAAATACCCCATTTATGCTTTTACAATCATAAAAAAGCCTAATTTTGCATTTTTTCGTATTTTAAAATTGCAAAGGCAAAATGAAGCGTAAGTATAACGAATACAAGCAGTTAAATCTTTCTTTAATCAGCAGGGAAATAAGGCAGTACTGGGAGAGTGAAAATATATTTGAGAAAAGTGTGGAGATGCGTAAGGGGCATACACCTTATGTGTTTTACGAAGGACCACCTTCAGCCAATGGAAAACCAGGCATACACCATGTGATGGCACGGGCTATTAAAGATATTTTCTGCAGATATAAAACCCAAAAGGGTTGCCTTGTTGAACGTAAAGGCGGCTGGGATACGCATGGCCTGCCTGTAGAGATAGGTGTTGAGAAAGCTCTGGGCATCACAAAAGAGGACATAGGCAAGAAGATATCCATTGCCGAATATAACAATGCCTGTCGCAAGGATGTGATGAAGTTTAAGAGTGAATGGGACGAAATTACCCGCATGATGGGCTACTGGGTGGATCTTGAAAACCCCTACATCACATTCGAAAACAACTATATAGAAACCCTGTGGTATTTGCTTAAAAAGCTTTACGATAAAGGCTTACTGTATAAAGGTTATACCATACAACCCTATTCACCGGCTGCCGGAACAGGCTTAAGTACTCACGAACTGAACCAACCGGGCTGCTACAAAATGGTAAAAGACACTACGGTAGTGGCCCAGTTTAAAGTGATACGCAACGAAAGATCGGAATTCCTTTTTAAAGCGACCGACACCCCTGTTTATTTTCTGGCTTGGACAACTACACCCTGGACATTACCCTCTAACACCGGTTTGGCTGTCGGAGCAGGTATTAACTATAGTTTGGTAAGAACTTTTAATCCCTATACATTTAAACCTATTACGGTTGTTTTGGCAGAAGACCTTTTGGGTACTTATTTCCCGGAGAAAAATGCCGGTTTGAATGTGGAGGATTATAAAGATGGTGATAAGAATATTCCTTTTAAATTACTGGGTTCTTATAAAGGTAAGGATTTCGAAAATATCCGCTATGAGCAGTTATTGCCTTATGCACAACCCGAAGAAGGCGACCCTTTCAGGGTGGTAATAGGCGACTTTGTAACCACCGAGGATGGAACCGGTATTGTGCACATAGCCCCCAGTTTTGGCGCCGACGACTTCAGGGTGGGGCGGCAGTATGGGCTGGGTGCCCTTACTATGGTGGACAAGCAGGGGAAGTTTACGGCAGAGATGGGCGAGTTTGCCCATCGCTTTGTAAAGGTGGAATATGACCCGGGCCACAACCCCGAAACAGACAATTCGGTTGATGTGGATATTGTGATTAAACTCAAAAAAGAGAACAAAGCTTTTAAAGCAGAAAAATACGAACACTCCTATCCCCATTGCTGGCGCACTGATAAGCCTGTGCTTTACTATCCGCTCGATTCGTGGTTTATAAAGACTACAGCCATGAAAGACAGGATGATTGAGCTGAACAAAACCATAAATTGGAAACCCGAATCCACAGGTACAGGTCGTTTTGGTAACTGGCTCGAGAACCTTGTGGACTGGAATCTGTCGCGAAGCCGCTATTGGGGCACCCCCTTACCAATATGGGTTGACGAGAGCCGCGAACATATAATATGTATCGGCAGTATTGAAGAACTGAAGAATGAAGCATACAAGGCCATAGAAAGAGGCCTTTATGGTTTTGATTACCTGAAAAATATAATTTCGAAGTACGAGACTGTGTTTACCGGTGAAGAACTGGCAGATTTTGGCGCGCGTATAGCCTGTATTACAGAAAAGCAGGATGCCACAGGCCTGAAAAAACTGGCTTGCAAAGTGGTTGATTTTCTGCTCAGGGACCTGCACAGGCCTTATGTGGATGATATTATCCTGACAGCAAGCAACGGCGCCCCTATGCGCCGTGAACCCGACCTTATCGATGTTTGGTTCGACAGTGGCGCCATGCCCTATGCCCAGTGGCATTACCCCTTCGAAAAGAAAGAATTTGTAGATAACCATATCGCATTCCCGGCCGATTTTATTGCCGAAGGTGTGGATCAGACACGCGGCTGGTTCTTTACACTTCATGCTCTGGCTGTTATGTTGTTCGATTCAGTGGCTTTTAAAACGGTTGTGTCTAATGGGCTGGTGCTTGATAAAGAAGGTAATAAAATGTCCAAACGACTTGGCAATGCCGTTGACCCTTTTCTTGCCATCGAAAAATACGGACCCGACGCCGTGCGCTGGTATATGATTACCAATGCACAGCCCTGGGACAATTTGAAATTTGACTGGACCATTATTGAAAAAAGCAGTCTGGATAAAAGCTCCGAAAACGAAAGAGAATGGCTGGAAACTACCGATGAAAACGGAAAGGTATGGATGCACCGCTCGGACAGCATTATTGATGTGCAACGTAAGTTTTTTGGTACACTGTATAATACCTATGCTTTTTTTGCACTCTATGCCAATATTGATGGGTTTTGCTACGAGGAACCCGACATACCTTTAAATCAACGCACCGAAATTGACAGATGGATAATTTCTGAACTGAATACCCTTATAAAAGAGGTAGATAATTCCTATGCACAATATGAACCCACACGTGCCGGCAGGCTTATACAGAATTTTGTTGATGAGTTCCTGAGCAACTGGTATGTGCGTTTGTGTCGCCGTCGTTTCTGGAAGGGAGAGTATTCTGATGATAAGATTGCGGCTTACCAGACCCTCTACACCTGCCTGGATGTTATTGCCCGCCTGTCGGCTCCCATAGCCCCGTTTTTTATGGAAAAACTTTTCAGGGACCTGAACCAGGTGACCCGCCAACATACCGCAGATTCGGTGCACCTTGCCGATTTTCCTGTATGCAATGAAACCCTGATTGACAAAGCGCTTGAAGAGCGAATGCAAATGGCTCAGAAATTTTCCTCGATGGTATTATCGTTGCGGAAAAAGCATAATATACGCGTCAGGCAACCCCTTAACAAAATTCTCATACCTGTTCTGAATCCGGTATTTGAAGAACAGCTGCGAAAGGTTGAAAGCCTTATTTTGTCGGAAGTCAATGTTAAAAATGCCGAATATCTTTACGACACAACGGGTTTTATAGTGAAAAAAATAAAGCCTAACTTTAAAACGCTGGGCCCGAGGTACGGCAAAATCATGAAGCAAATTGCTGCTGCTATACAATCTTTTGGAAATAATGAAATTGGGATTATAGAGAGGGAGAATACCTACGGCTTTGTTTGTGAAAACCAACAGGTGGTACTGACACAGGAGGATGTGGTTATCTCAACTGAAGATGTACCCGGCTGGCTGGTTACAAGTATGAATGGCCTGACGGTCGCACTTGATACTACCATTACGCCTGAACTTAAAGAAGAGGGTATTGCCCGTGAAATTATCAACAGAATTCAGAATTTGCGAAAGGAAAAAGGATTTGAGGTAACTGATAAGATTAATGTAGCGATACAACATCATGACGAAATAAATTCAGCTATTCATAATAATATTTCGTATATTTGTGCCGAAATTCTTGCTGATGATATTCAGATAGTGGAATGTATTCAACAGGAAAGCGCTGACGAAGTGGAAGTAATTGATAATTTGACAACGAAAATAGTTATTGAACGAAAATAAAAAATAAAGGATATGGAAGAGAGCACTAAGAAAGTTAAGACAAGGTACAGCGATGAGGATTTGCAGGAATTCAAAAAAATAATTCTTGAAAAACTGGAAAAAGCCAGAAAGGATTTAGAATTGCTGACAGAGGCCTATACGTCAATAAATGAAAACGACACCAACGATACGGCACATAGCTTTAAGGTAATGGAAGAAGGTTCGCAGGTATTGTCCAAAGAAGAAAACAGCAGACTGGCTGCCCGTCAGATGAAGTTTATTCGCGATTTGGAGAATGCCCTTATACGCATAGAAAATAAAACATACGGTATTTGCAGGGTAACCGGAAAGCTGATTTCCAAAGAACGTTTGCGTAGTGTACCCCACGCTACACTAAGTATTGAAGCGAAGCTTAATCAGAGTTCATCTAAATAATTTCACGTTTGTAATTTTTTATCATTGAAGAAAGCGCTGTTAGTAGTTTTTTCAGTATTGCTTATTGACCAGACTGTTAAATTTTGGGTTAAGCTAAGTATGCAGTTGGGGGAAGAGATACCTGTGCTTGGTAAGTGGTTTTATATACATTTTACGGAGAATTATGGTATGGCTTTCGGCATGCAGTTCGGTGGTGAGTGGGGTAAAATTGTCCTGACATTGCTGAGAATACTTGCCTGTTGTGCTATAGCTTGGTTTATTTATTACCTGAGTAAAAAAAAGGCTCCCACTGGTTTTATCGTTTCTGTTTCCCTGATACTTGCAGGGGCCATGGGCAATATAATCGACAGTGTTTTTTATGGTGTTTTATTTAGCGACAGTATGTTTCAGGTTGCTTCGTTTATGCCTGCTGAGGGCGGTTATGCAACGTTCTGGCATGGCAGGGTGGTGGATATGTTTTATTTCCCAATTATAGAGGGACATTTTCCACAATGGTTTCCGATATGGAAAGGGGAAGAGTTTTTGTTTTTCAGACCTGTATTTAATGTGGCCGATTCTTCTATAACAATAGGCGTAGCATTAATTATTCTTTTTCAGAAAAAGTATTTAAAAAGTCTGCAAGAAATCAAAAAAGATTAATTATCAGGGGCATCTTTAATCATTTTATAATGGCATCTTAGTACATCGTGATTTTCGACGTCTCTCAGGTGAATGCCATTTCCTTTGCACCATTTAAATATGTCGCAATCGGCACATAAGCCTTCTTTAGTCCATGCCCGTTTTCGCATCTGAGAGAACCTGTTTTGCCACACATCCATGAAGTCGTCGGTGTAGATGCTGCCTTGTGTGAAATGTGCCCTGTCTATATTGGGGCAGGCACAAATAGAACCATCGGCAAGCACAGAAGCAATGTGAATACCTGCCCTGCAGAAGAAGAAACCTTCGCGTACTTCCGATTCGTAATTACCCAGAAATCCCTCGCAGCCAAAACTTGTTTCGATAGTCTTTTCCCCCCTGCCTGATTTGATGAAATCAAGCAGTTTGCAGAACTGTTGGTTGGTAAGGCTCAGTTCGGGGTTATCTTTAGCTCTGCCGATAGGGCAAATGCTGAACAGCCGCCATTTTTTCAGACCCAGTTCAATAAGAAACAGTTTCAGTTGCTCTAATTCGGTAAAATTGCGTTGATTGACACAGGTAGCCACATCGAAAACAATTCTGTTGCCTGCGCCAACAGCCAGCTTTATGGCTTCTGTTGCTTTGCGGAAATTATGCGGATTTCCTCTGAGCCAGTTGTGGCTTTGTTCAAAGCCATCAAGGCTTATAGTCATTGAACGCAAGCCGCTGTTTAATAGTTTTTCAAAACGTTCTTCAGTAAGTGCATACCCATTGGTAACAAAGCCCCATGGGAAGCCCAAATTCTTCAGTGCCATACCGCAATCTTCAAGGTCTTTGCGCATCAGGGGTTCTCCGCCTGTAATGACTATCATAACCTTATTGGGATTGTAATGTGCTTTAACTTGTTGTGCTACTTTAATAAAATCCTCGTAAGGCATATCTTTAACACGGTTGTCGTGCCGGCAGTCGCTGCCACAGTGAATGCAACTTATATTGCAACGGAGCGTACATTCCCAAAACAGATAGGAGAGTTCGTGCAGTTGTGCCTGGGCATCGGTATATTTGCTGAAAAGATTCAGTGCAATCCGTTTGCGTAAAGACGGCTTGTGGTTTTTCACACTATCTGATTTTTTCAGAAGACCTGTAATCGGAAGGTGGACCGTATTTGGTTTTTGGCCTGGTATGGCACGAAAACCCCAATAGCAGTAACCCCAAAAGTAATAAAATGGCGTACAGGTTTTTCAAACCGAAAAAGTTTTTTCTGTTGCCAGCCATGACTGCAGTTTTTAGTTGTTCTTCATATTATACGGCACACCATATTTTGTAGTAGGATGGCCGGGTTTATATGGGTTAGGCTTTTTGATTTTAGCCAGTGAATCAGCTTTGGCCACAGAATCGACTCGTTTTAGAGAGTCTTCGAAAGCGATTTTTGCTTTAGCAATAGAATCGACTTTGGCAATAGAGTCGTTTGCAGCATTAGCCCTTGCAATTGAATCATTTGTGCTGTTTTCACAATTTTGGGCTGATGGTGATGTGCATCGCGGAAACAGGAATACACACAATGCCCCGTATGTAAGAAGGAGCGTGAAAAAAATCCGCGACTTAATGTTATAATAGAATCTGCTGATTTTCATAGAATTAAATAAAATAAGGTGGAATTATTGTTTCAGTTTTTTGGTGCTCCACACGTTTTCGACTTCGGGGCTTTTGTTCACCTGTGGTGTTTGGGACTTTTTGTTAACCACGATAGATTGCTGGGAAACGTTGTTAATGATGTAAGAGCCGAGGTCTCCCAGTGTAGCGGCACCTTTTGATTCCTGAAGTTTTTTGAGGAGGAAGTAAGTGAACATACCGTGTTGTTTTTCGGTGTAAGGGAAAGCGGTTTCGTCGCCGGAAGCAGCGCTGAATACGACAATGTTACCGGAAAGGTTTTCGGTTTTGGGATTAATTTTCACACCTCTGCCCTGGGCGAGCATTTGTTCGTTAGTTTCGCGGGAAGCGCCGCTGAAGCAGGCATCGAGGAATACGGTAACGGAAGCTGTTGGGAACTCGGTAAGTTTGGCATAGACGTCGGCAAGTTTCACGGCGGTGACGGTGTTTTGCGAGCTGCCGTCAACGGGGAGAATGAAAGCGCTTTTGGTTTGTTCGTCGGGCATACCGTGGCCGGCGTAGTAGAAGATGATGCTGGCCTGGCCTTTATAGGCTTTGGCCACATCGTTAATCCATTTGAGGGCGTCGAGAATCTGGCCGAATGTGGCGTTTTCGGCGTAGTGGATATTGTTTGCAGGTAGCCCAAGTGTTTTGGTGAGGTATTGTTTAAAGATACGGGCATCGTTGAGTGCAAATTTTACCTGAATTTCCTTGGCATACACTTCGTTGCCAATAACCACAGCAAAAGTTTTGTCGTTGGTGCCTGTAGCGGCGGGGATGTTTTGGTCCACATCCGAAACAAAGTCGGGAATGTCTTCGATAACGATTTTACCTTTAACGGGAGCGTCGTTGTTGTTAGAGGCTACAGTTCTGATAAATCCTTCTTCCTGCAGCACTTTGTTTATTTCTACGGATTTGTCCACACTGAAACCATACTTGCCGATTCTTTCAGTAGCAGTTATATTGAATGTGAGTTGTGTGCCGGTAAATTCGCTGTTAACGAAGTACATGTAGGTAATGGTTTCGTATTTACCTGAGGGAATAGAAGTGAAAGAGGGATTTTTGCGGACGAGGTTGCCTGCATTATCTACAACACCGAGTGGCAAGACGCCAGTTTGGTTGTTGGCAATAGCTATGCTGACATTGTCGGCATTGCCTTGTCCAACATTCTGGACAGCGAATTTAACGTCAATTTGTTCGTTGATGTCAATCTGGTTGTTTGGGTTGGCCGAGAGGTTTTCGACAACGGCAAACTTGGCAATAATGAGTTCGGGTTTCTGGAATTCGCGTGTGGGGAATTTAACCTGTTTGCCCTGTATTTTGACTTTAAATTTGGGTTCAACGACTTCAATTTTAAGTACAGCCTCACCTGTAGTGAGTTCGAGGCCGCCTTTGATGTCGATATTAATGGTTTGGCTGCCGCCTCCTTTTGCAATAGTGGGGAAGTTGTTTTTTTGTTTGAAAGAGAGGCCTGCCATGTCGCTTGACAGGTTCACATAAACGCCTGAAGCATCACCTGCGCCAATGTTTTTGAGAGTAATGGTAAGTTGAGCTGTTTCTTCGGCGTTAAGAAAGTTCTTCGACAGGGTAATTTCCTGAATGGACAGGATGGGGAGCAAGTCGCTTACAAAGCCATCGTTCTGATTGTTGTCGGGCTGCTTTTGTTGTTGTTGCTGAACAGGTTTGTCTTTCACTTCAGCCACATCCTGATTATTACTTTGTGTATAAGAGGGTGAAGCAGAGAAATTGACGCCCAGATCCACATAGTTTTCGCCTTTAGTTTTGCAGGGTGATGAACTGCTGAGTTTGAAATTACCTCCCGAAGCATCTATAAAACCGGGTTCTTTTTCGTAAATATTGTTTGAAAGCGTGTAGTTGCTGCTGGAAGTGGGTTTTGTTTTAACAAGTGAATACTTAATAGTGGTATTTCCTGAACTGTTGCTATAGGTGTTCATAATGGTGTTTTTTACAACAACATCAGAAACATGATTGTATATTTCATAAGAGTAGTTGTCGTAAAAAGTACAGTTTGTTACATTGAGGGTGGCATTAGCAGGGAAAAGTGTCCAAAATTTGTTTTCGGTAAAGATGCAGTTGGTGATGTTGCAGGTGGAGTAGTGTACAGAGAGGCCGCCATAGGAAGCGAGGGAGTTAGGCACGTCGCCGTCCACGTGGTAGGCATGGCTCATTTTACAGAATTCGAGTTCGCTGGTCTGGTTGGAATTGTCAATGACGATGCTGCTCCATGTACCGTCGCTGCCATCGCGGGTAAAGAAAATGAAGTCGTTTGCCGTTCCTTTTGCAATGAGCTTTCCTTTAACTCTGAGCATACCTTTGTCGAAACCGCTTGTTGGTGCCTGTTTTGAATTTGACGGTTACACCGGGCTCAATGGTAAGTGTTTTACCTTCAGGTACGATGGCTTCACCTTGTATGGTGTAAGGTGATTTTGATTTGGTCCAGGTGCCATACACTTCCTGTTTGTTGGAGATGGTCGAAGAGCCTGAATAGCTCTTGCTGTTGTTGTCACTGTAATTGCTTTTAGACGCCCCAGAAACCACGGCTCCCATATCGGTGCCATATTCGCCTTTGCCTTTGCATTGTGAGTAACTGCTTAAAGCATAATTGCCACCGTCAGCATCCTGAAAGCCCGGTCCGTCGCTGTTCTTTATGCAATTGTAATATTTTATGTTGGAGGCTCCGGCTTCATAACCATAATTGTCCGATTCTTTTCCAAACGAAAGGTAAGAATTGTAAAAATAGGCACTGTGCTCGCTCAGGCTGTAAAAACAAAGTATTTTTCCCTTGGTGTTGTGCAGAATGGAACTTTTAACACTAAGTTCCGATTTTGTATGAAAATGAACGGGGTAAAAATAGTTATCGACATTAATCGTTACGTGATTCATATCGAGTTTTGATTTAAAAAGTGAAACGGCACCCAGTGCATAGATATAATCCCAGCTTGTAATAGCATAGGTATATTCAATAATGCAGTAGTTCAACAGGCATTTGCTATCAGTTTCATAAAAAAATAGTACCCCCCAGGTGTCGGAGTTGCCGTAGCGGGTAAAACGTATGGGGTTATTTTCATTGCCATTGGCATTAAGGGTGCCATTAATGGTCATCATGCCAGGTCAAATTTGGAATTGGAATAATCGTAATTGCTGCCTGTTTTGAATTTGACCACCACACCGGGGTCTATGGTAAGCGTTTTTCCATCAGGGACTATGGCTTCACCTTCAACAATGTAGGGTGAACCCTAACGTGTCCAGTTGCCATAAACTTTTGCTTTATCAGAAATATACGTCTGAGATTTTAAACTGTATGGGAGCAGTAAAATTAATAACGTGCTGATTGTGAGTATTAAACGAGTTTTCATATCTGTTTTTTAGGGAATTGTTTAAATAACAAATTTAAGAAAATGTAATCAATTTGAAGCCGCTTAGAAAAAAATTTAACAGTATTAACAATTTTCATAATTTTACAGGGTAAAAAATAAAGTAAAAAAGACAAAGATGAAAAATACTGCATTTTGTTTAGCATTTTTATTTTTGATGTTAAGTGGTATTAAAGCGCAACAAGGGGTAGCCATAAACAATTCCGGTGCACAGGCTCATGCCTCGTCAATGCTCGATGTAAGCAGTACGGATAAGGGCATGCTGATACCGCGTATGACCACCCTACAAAGGGAGGCCATTGCAAGTCCGGCCACAGGATTAATAGTTTATGACACCGATTTTGCCCAGTTCTGGTATTTTAATGGTACGATTTGGTCGTCGATTACCGGGGTTTCCGGTGTAACCGGCCCAACCGGCCCCACAGGTGCTACAGGGCCTACCGGCCCCACTGGTACAACAGGTGTTACAGGAGCAACTGGCAGTACAGGCGCCACAGGCGCTACCGGTGCTACTGGGCCTCTTGTGCCGGGTACTAACGGACAAACCCTCCGCCATAACGGCACATCGTGGGAAGCCAGTAGCTTGCTGTATAATACCGGTACAAATATCGGCATTGGTACTATCGTTCCGACAAATAAGCTGGATGTAATTAATACAACTTCTTTAAATGCTATATTAGGAGCTTATTCATCTTCAATTTGGGGTTATATTGGCTACAATCATAGTGGTGTGCTTGGAGAGAGCAACAATACTTTGGGTGCCGGTGTGTTTGGCAATGGGGGCAGCAGTACCGATGGGGTTTATGGCCAAACAAACACGGCTACTTATTCAGGTGTATCGGGGCTTAATGCCCATGCCGATGGTGATGGGATAATGGCCATTAATGCAGCCACCAATGGCACAGGCACGGGAAGTGGTATAACGGCCTTATCGGCACAGACAGGGGGCGGCGCTTTGTTTGGGTGGAACACCAATACATCAGGTACAGCCGTAGCCGGTGCAGGCAATAATCAGACTCTTACCTACCTGACCAATGGCAGCGGGGGTGCTTTTAAAGGTACCAACTTCGCCATTGTGGGTTTTGGCGCCAGCGCCACCGATGGTATAGGAATAACCGCATCGGGCAATAACCTGGGCATAACAAACTATATCGGCGGGGCAGGCGGCATACTTAAAGGAAATACTGTGGGGCTTTATGGTATCGGGGCAACTGTTTCCAACGGCACAGGTGTGGTGGGACTCGGCAATAATGTTGCGGGCAGCGTACTTGTAACAGGCAGTGGCGGTGCATTTTCAGGGCAAACTATCGGTGTTTATGGCTATGCCTCACAATCGGCCAACAACACCTGGGGAGGCTATTTCTCCAATGCCTACGGCGATTATGTTTATGTGGGCGGTCGCGAGTCGAGCGGTACACAATACAAGATAATAGGAACCGGCAATGTTAGCACAATAGTAAATACACCCGACAACAAAAAAGTTACTATGACGTGCCCCGAAGCACCCGAAATTCTTTTCCAGGACTTTGGTACAGGCAAACTGGTTAACGGAAAAGCACATATAGAAATTGACCCTGTATTTTCGCATAATATTCAGGTGGATGAAAAATATCCTATGAAAGTTTTTGTGCAGCTCGAAGGCAACTGTCAGGGGGTTTATGTAACAAATAAATCGGCCAAAGGGTTTGATGTTATTGAACTAAATAATGGTACCTCAGGTGTGCCATTTAGCTGGACGGTAGTGGCCAACAGAAAAGATGAATTTGATGCTCAGGGTAATCTGATATCGAAAAACCTAGATACACGTTTTTCTCCTGCACCGCTTCCTATGGCTACAGAAAAAAAGACAGCCAAAGAAGAACCGGTGCGTAATGCCGAGCCTAAAAGATTTAAATTAAAATCGAAATAATTTTTCTATTAAATAATATTTTTTTTACACCAATAAAATATTTATTTTGATTTTGCGGCTGAATTATTCATTTAAAACAAAAAATATGATTAATCTAAAGAAAGCGCTCTTTTTGCTGGCTCTTATACCGGCTATGGTAAATGCACAGGAAAATGTTGATAAACCCGCATTCGGGATTAAGTTTACAGGATTTGTAAAGAATGATGTTTTTTTTGATACGCGCCAGACGGTTGATATAAGGGAAGGGCATTTTCTGCTTTATCCACAGAATGTAAAAAATGATATCAATCAGAAAGATATCAATGCCACACCCAATTTTAACATGCTGGCCATTCAATCGCGGCTAACTGGAAATATTACCGGTCCGGATGCTTTTAAAGCGAAAACTTCGGGTATTATTGAAGGGGAATTTTTTGGCCATTCCGATGCCGACATCAATGGTTTTCGTTTACGTCATGCCTACGTTAAACTTAACTGGAATGACAAAACCGAACTTATAGCAGGGCAAACATGGAATCCGTTGTTTATTGTACAGGCCTTTCCTGAAGTTATTTCATTCAATACAGGTGTGCCCTTTGTACCTTTTGCCCGTAACCCGCAGTTGAGAGTGTCGCATAAATTGGGTAAATTAAACGTTTCTGCCACGGCTTATGCAGAGAGGGATTTTGCCAGTAACGGCCCCAAAGGCGCGAGCAATATATACATGAGAAACGCTGCTGTGCCGGGTTCCAACGTATTAGTGTCTTATGCCTGCGGCAGCAATAATATTTTTGGTGTAGGTGGTGATTACAAAATGATAGTTCCCGAAATTGAAACTACTAAAGGTTATGTATCCCGTAATTCATTAGGAAGCCTTACGGCCACAGCCTTTTCAAAAATTAAAATTAAAAATACTACATGGAAACTTCAGGCTACCTTTGCACAAAATGCTCATGACTTGACCATGTTGGGAGGTTATGCTATTAAAAACACAGGTTACGATACATTAACCGACATTAAAGAATATACCAATTACCAAACAGGCTCGATTTGGACAGAGCTTTATACGGTAATGGGTAAATATACATGTGGTGTATTTGGTGGCTTTACTAAAAATTTCGGAACAGACTATAATATTCTCCCCCAATCTACCATTTATGCCAGGGGTTCTAATATCGCTTATGTTTACAGAGTTTCCCCACGATTTATGGTAACCCAGGAAAAAACTACTATTGGTCTCGAAGTAGAATACACAACAGCTGCTTATGGCAAAGCCAATTCACTGGGTGAAGTTGAGAATGCCAAAGAAGTTTCTAACATCAGGGGGCTGTTATCGTTTATTTATAAGTTCTAGAAAAATAGTTGTTGTTGCGGTTGTTGCGGTCGGCGGGGCGGAGCCCCGCCGACCGCATGTTTTATGAAGCTAACAGGATAACCTATTCTGTATCCCCTTCTACAATTTTAATTTCGTTAGCAGTCAATCCATATATTTGATAAACAATTTCATTGATGCGGTCTTCGCAGTAATCAATTTTTGATTGTATTTGCTCCGATGTGCTTCTTAGTGTTGTTTGCTGCTTTTCTGAATAGAGAAGCAGAATTTGTTGAACAATTTTTTCTAGTTCAATTACTTTTTGTTTTTCAGAATTATCAGGAATAGGTATTTCTTGAAGCTGTACTATTCTAATTTTTGGGAATAATTTTGTGTTAGGAGAAATAAATTGCTTAAAATAGAATTCGAGAAATTTTGAATTAAGGATGCCAAGTATGTAATCATATGAGAAATTGAGTTTTCTGATCTTTGCATTATAAATGCTCCGCGTTGTTAAAAGATTTTTATAATCAATGGTTGCATAAAATTTATTTCCGGTTTCTCGGACAATAATTTTGGGGGACAAAAAGTATGCTTCATTTTTTAAAAAATCATTATGTGTTTTTCTGCTAATATATTTTATTTTTGTTATGGCATATCTGTTAAGACTACTTCCAGTTATGCATTCTTTTTCTTCGTTATCAAGTAATTTGTTCTTTCCAATTTCAAGTCCTCTGTGAATTTCAGCTATTTCTCCCAATTTAATTGTACTGACTTTGTTAAACAAATTTAGGTTTTTATTATAAAAGAAATTCTGTTGTAAGGAAGGTTTGCCTTTTTTAAGTAAAATTATGCAAGTTGGCATTTTTACATTTTCAAATACTCCATCACCCAGTTCTTTAAACTCAAAATTGTAACATTGCGTGTTAATTATTGCACGAAGACTTTCATAGCGTACCCCCTTCAGAAATAAACTTGGAACAATAAAACCGATATTTGAATTATCTTTAACAAGACTTAAACAACGTTCAATGAAAATTGAATATAAATCAGAGTTAGCTGAAAAATGGGTTAGTAAATATGAATGGCTTGCATTATCGATATTACTTAATTGAACATAAGGTGGATTTCCAATGATTACATCAAATCCAACATAATTGCTATAAATAATGTCATTTTCGTTAATACTATCAATGTTTGTTTCTATTTCTTGTGCATATTCCATAGCTTTTGTAGCATGATACTTTGCTTTTTTTGCTAAAGATAACAGCTCTTGTTTTTTTATATTATCGTTTTTTTTCAAAAATACAAGGGGAAAAGCTTTTTGCCAGTTGAAAGGCTTAATTCTCTTGTCTTCATCTAAACTGAGTTGATTATCGTAAAAATCAGTGCCTACCAGGCTATTTCCACATTTGATATTATTGTCGAGTGTGGGCAATACTCTATCGTTGAAAAGCCTCAGTTGTTGGTTAATGCTTGCTTCTGTTTCGCCTTCCATACATTTTAAAAGCAAACTGAGTTTGGACACTTCTACTGCATTAACATCTATATCGACGCCATAAATATTGTTTAATAAAATGCGTTTTTTCTCAGTTGTAGTCAGGTTGCCGTCGGGGCGTAAAACATCTTCTTTCCTGCCTTTAGATGTTGTGTTGCCCTTTAAGTTATTGTAATACTTTTTATGCCAGTCCAATAAATACTGATAAGCGCCTAAGAGAAAACTGCCACTACCGCAGGCAGGGTCCAGAATTTTTATGTAGCAGACTTCTTTGGGTGTTTTGCCTTCTACAAGTTTTCCAACAGTGTTTTGCACAATATAATCCACCACGTACTGAGGTGTATAATAGACCCCGCCTGCTTTACGTACTTCGGGTTTTTCTTCAATTTTTGAGTGATGAGAGGAGGTTATACGAATAACTTTTCCCAGAAACTGCTCATACGCTGTACCCAGAATTTCAACCGGCAGCACATCAAAAGCATATTCACATTTAGGATAGTAAAGCTCTTCAATAATGTTTTTAATTACCTTATTATCAATAACGATATTCTTACTAACGGTGTCCTTTTTTAAGTCAAATAATCCGGAATTGTATTTCTCATCGGCAGTAAGAAAAAGATTATACAGATTGCTGTAATAATTACCGCTTTTGATGCATTGTGCAATATTATTTTCTGGTTCAACCCCGCGATCTTCGGCTATTCGCAAGAATATGATACGGTCGATGGTTTGTTGCACCACAAAGTTAATTTCATCTTCATCAAGCACTTTGTTGTTCCAACTAATAGAAGTGGCCAGGTATGTGCGCCAATTGTCGAGCGATTGTAAGAACTCTTTGTCAACTGTGGCTGTTCCCTTCTTGTTTGTGTCGCTTTGTACATATTTATCGAAACTTCCTTTCAACACGCGTTCTTTACTGAAAGTATCCCATAAAAACTCAAACTCTGTGAGATATTCTTCATAAGAGAGGTATTTAATGCGGGCTACAGATGCTTTATCGGTCGGTTTAGGTTTTTTAGTGCAATCGTAAACAGAAAATTCCTCAAAATCGGTAATAATAGAAATGGGTAGTTTGGCACTCCAGCCATAACGGCGCACCTGATAAGCAGGCTGTATTTCTTCTTTAACGGAAATATAAGGTTTTTTGGCTTCCACAAAGAAGAGTCTTTTGCCACCAGGTAAGCGGAACGAATAATCGGGGGCTTTTGTAGCTTTGCCTACTTTTACTTTGTCCTCATGAATGACTTCACGGTAACTTTCGGCATAACCATTTTTGTTGTCAACATCCCATCCCAATGCTTTGAAAAAGGGGTCAATAAAATCTCTACGTGTCAGTGTTTCGTTATAATCCGCTTTTTTGTATGATGCGTATTGCTCTTTAAATCTGATAACCAACTCAGAAATCTTTCCATAAGCTGTTTCTTTATCCGTCATTGTATGCTAACTGTTGAAATTGTTTTTCTTTAAAAAATAATACTCTTTCCGTGAGATATACTTGGATTATCTTACCAGGCTCACCCACCCTTTAAGTTGCACTTCTTTATCTTTAAGCTGGTAGCTTTTCGACTTGTAATTAATAACCCAGTAATATGTGCCAGCTGAGGCCGGTGTGCCATTAATGGTACCATCCCATTTAACATTAATATCGTTGGCTTCAAATACGACCTTCCCCCACCTGTTGAAAACCACCATACTGAAATATTCGAGGTAATTGCCTTCGGCAAAAAATTCATCGTTTATACCATCGCCATTGGGTGTGAAAACATTAGGAATACTTACGTCAATGCAAGGTTTAATAAGAACCGAATCTGTTGTAATACACCCAAAATTATCTACAATAACCCAGTAAATACCGGCCTGTGTTACCTGCATGGCTGGCGCCGATGAGCCGTCCTGCCATACATACGTCTGATAACCACTGCCGGCATAGAGCATGATATCAGGGGCAGAACAGAAATAAAGGCTGTCGCCTAAGTCAACAACGGGGTATTCGTGTACTGTAACCGTAATATTAGCAGAAGCGGAGCAGCCTTCATTGCTTGTTCCGTTAACAGTGTAGGTAATACTGTTTGTCGGTGTCGCTGTAACAACGTCGGAGTTGTTTGACGATAAATATGTTGCGGGGCTCCATGTGTAAGTACCAGCGCCGGATGCGGTAAGTGTAATGGCACTGCCTTCGCAAACGGAAGGAGCAGGGGGCTGAATGCTGATAACAGGATTCGGGTTCAGGTGTACCTCTATGCTGTCGGTGTCTGCACAGGCACCATTAATAACATTCCATAGAAAAATATAATTGCCATAATTACTTACAGTGACAGTTGGATTGGCGACATTGGGCGATGGGTTGTAAACAGGCACAGCAGGCCCGCTCTGCAATTGCCAGTTACCTGTGCCGCTTGTGGAAGTGCCATTGAGTGCAAATGTTAGAAGGTTACATAACTGAAGGTCACTTCCGGCATTTGACTGGGGCATCTGGTCCACATTAACCTGAATCGTTTCCGAACCTGTGCACCCGTTATTGTCCGATGCCGTTATCAGATACTGTGTGCTGGTAAGCGGAAAAGCCGAAACCGTACTTCCCGTCGGGGATGATAATGAAGCGGCTGGTTGCCAGCTATAGCTGCTGCCTCCACTGACTTGTAGCACAACTGTATCGCCTTCGCATATAGTTGTATCGGAAGGATTAACAGACAGTATGAGATTGGGATGCAATTCAACAGTGGTTGTTCCGGAATCGGCGCAAGCGCCGTTAATGACATTCCATGTATATGTGTACGTTCCATATTGGCTTACTGTAACACCCGGGTTGGGAACAGTATTGCCTGGTGTGAAGACTGACGTGCCGCTACCCGAGCTTTGTTGCCATGTGCCGTTGCCGTATAACAGCTGTGCGTTAAGGTTGAAATTTAATGTGCCACACAATTGCTGGTCAGAACCGGCATTTATTACCGGCATGCTGTCGGTGTTTACAGTTACTACGTTAGAGTAGGCCTGGCCACAGGAATCGGTAACCATTCTTACAAAAAAAGTAGTCTGGTTTACGATTCCGGGTTGATAATATATGCTGTCGGCGCCTGTGATGCTGCTCCAGCCTGTGGTGCCCGGTAAATTGGTCGATGTGGATATATACCATTGGTAAGTCGGGTTGCCACCCGCCCCACCGGATGCTGAATCGATGTTAATGAGAAGCGAAGGAGCGCTGCCTTCACAAATGGTTGTATCTGTGCCTATGGTACCGCCGTTCAATTCAGGCAGAACATAAATAGTTATAACATTGGAGTATAAAAAGCCACAACTATCAGTAAATTGGCGTACAAAATAAGTGGTGTCTGTCAATATGCCAGGTTGCAGGGTGTCGTTCACGGCACCGTTTATAAGTGTCCATTGCCCAATGCCGGGATTATTGCTGGTTTGCGACATGAACCATTGATAATTGGTATTGCCTGTGCCTCCCGAAGCTGCTTGCCCGCTAAAAATAGGCGAAGGGGCTGAGCCGTAACAAATAATGGTGTCGGTAGAATAAATATGGCCGGGATATAATTCCGGCAACACATTAAGTGTTGCAAAAACAGGCACAGACCAGCCGCAGCATACATCTCTCTGGCGTAGTCTTACTATGTATGTACCTTCTTGTAAACCTGCAACCTGAGGTGCTCCCTGTAAGGATGAAAATACAACCGTGTCGGGATTTGTCTGATATATTAACCATTCATATTCAAGCGCCAGTAAATCGGAGGTAAGATATATAATGCTGTCGTAACAGGCTGGTGTATGATTAATGATAATGTGTGGCAATATCCTGTAATCGGTAACACGAATATAGGTGTCGAAGTTTCCATTGTTAGCGCCAACAGTGTATGTGCCAATGGAATCAAAATACGTTGTTATACTGTCGTCGGAAAGTGTAAAAGAAGAAGTTGTGGGATTAATATCATTTATTAAGTGGCCTGGAGGTAGCAATACCCATAGGCCATTTTGTTTTGTCATAAGAATTTCGGAATGGGTACAACCTCTGAAGTTATTGTAATTGACAGTAACCGTTGTGGGATTAGGAATGGAAGAGCTGCTGCCGTTTAGGGTAGCATTGCCTCCGAGGGCAATAGGAATAATAATGCCCGAAGCGCCGTCCTGCCCGCGGCCGCCATCTCCTCCTTTACCACCATTGCCGCCATTGCCACCTAATCCATTTTCAGATTCACAGGTTGTGTTCCCAAGACCATAAGAACCACCATTAGCGCCGAGGCCTCCTATGGCTCCCAAGCCGCCTTGAACGGGGGGTAAAGCAGGCATATTAATGATGCTGGATGTCAGCAGGCCATTGCCATAACCCG
>JAKIYU010000111.1 GCA_022708385.1 Bacteroidota bacterium
CATTTCTTTTAAATATGGCATCATCAGCTACAATAATACCTCCATCATAACTAAGTAAATATGGCAATCTTTTACAAAGTTGGTTCGGCTCGTGAGTATTGGGAATACAAATTACCGACCTACCAAGTAATACAGCGGTATGGGCGTCTTGAATTGTCGCTTCATTAAGCATAATAAGTTTTCCCTGTTTACTTTGTCCAGTAACATCGGATACAGGTGGTGATGGTGGCACGCTAACTATAGGCAAATAATGCCTGTAACCAGCATCTCCCCAGACTTCTATGCCTTGCCACATAGTTTCACAACTTGATAATCCCATAAAAATTGAATTGTCAAGTGTCAAATTTCCCTCTCTTTCTACAATCACTCTGCTATTTGGGTCAAATTCAAAAGTCATATCTTCAATTGTAATTTCAATTCCTGCAGGTATCCATATTGTGCCTCTTACTTTTATAGGGCTGTTTGCATTGCCAAAGGGGTTATTCCCATCAGTCCATGTGGCATTTGTTGAAGCAGTAAAATCACCATCTTGAGTGTATGTAGCATTATTTGAACAGCAATTTTCATTATACCCGACAACAGAGGGTATGACTTGTATCAACTGGGAATAAAAAGAAGAACACATATTGACATCTGTTACTTTTTGAGTAACGAGGTAATTTCCTGGTGCAGGAAAATTATGAACAACACTCTGGGGATTGTTAATAAATGAAACGAAGTTGCCATCGTTTTCAAAATCCCATTCATAAGTTAGGTTTTGGTCGTACGTGTTGCTTTGAAAAGTAGCGTTTGTTTGGCAGAGGTTGGTAACTGAAAAACCGACTGCTGGTTCATACTCGCTAATTTCAATACTATTAGTTGTAGAACAACCATTTTCATCAGTGATGGTTACTGAATATAATCCGATTGACAAATTGTCTATATCTTGTGTGGTTTGATTATTACTCCAAATAAAAGAGTAAGGTGGGTTCCCTCCTACTAAAACAGCACTAGCGCTTCCATTATTTTCACCAACACATACATCACTTCCAATTATGTTTGAAGAAAATCCATAAGAATCATTCGTATAATTAATTTCCAAAATATTTTCGACGTTAAAAGATGTGTTTGTACAGATAGCACTATGGGGTCCTTGATATTCTGTTCCAACGTAATATGGGAAAGTTCCGTAAGGTGGATTTTGTGAATTAATATCATAATTAACCCAATCTATTAACCCAATACTATTACTTGTTTGTGTTTGCACATTTTCTCCTGATATTGTTATAAGTGGAAAAGTAAATCCAAGCGATGCCCAAGACATTATAGCTGTTTTAATTTTTACATTTAGAAAATATTCTCCAGTTGGTATTGAACAAGGTAGAGTATAATTGATTGATATTGGAGCTCCTGCCCAATAACAACATGTAGCCATTCCAGCAAGATGATAATTGTATTGTTGAGTAAAAATGGAATACTCAGTTCCTATATATTTATCTTTTAAATAATACTCTGCATCAATAATTATGTTTAATTGACCTTGCATACCTGTATAAGGCGCGTAACCATTATAATTTGTTATAATTGAAACTATATCTTGTGGTGTTATTGAAATTGAATTATTAGATGGTGGTTGAAAATTCAAATTTAAATATGTGTTTTTAATAATTTTAATATAATATGTATTATATATATACAAATTCCTAAAATATATTAAACTGTCATTTATTATTGAATTTTCAACTTCATTTAAGTTTTCACATATACTATCATATAAGTAATAGCTGTAAACAATTGTATCATTAAAATAATTTTTTGTATTAAAAATACAACTATCAGGAATAGCTGTAAAGACAAACCATAAAACAGAATCAATTAATTCAGATGGTTGTAAAATAAACGTCGAAGTATCCATTACTAGTTCAATGGCAGTTCCACAACTAGCTCCATGAATAGTTACTACTACACTATCAAAATCGTTACACCCGTTCGTATCGGTAACCGTCAGATAATAAGTGGTATTCAGCAATGGCTTTGACCATGGCCTCGCCACTGTACTATCACTCAACCCGGTTCCCGGGCTCCACATATATGTGCAACCGGCCATAGAATCAGTGCCCATCTGTACGCTGTCGCCTGCAAAAATAAGTGTGTCGGGGCCGGCGTTGGCGGTGGGCAGGGGGTGGATGGTAATTTTAATGGCATCGTGGTACATGGAATAAATTTCATCGTCTGTTAAAGCGCGGTTGTAAATGCGCATTTCGTCTATGCTGCCGGTAAAGTTATACATGCTGCCGTTGTAGGTGCCTATGTTTCTGTTGTACGAGCCCAGCGTGGAATAATTGGCCGAAGCCAGCGAAAACACCTGGCTGCCGTCCACATAAGCTTTATAGGTTGCCCCGTCGTACGACAGTATCAGGTGGCGCCACTGCCCGTTGTTGATGGAAACACCTGTAGAATAATAGTTGCTTTCACCACGCAGGTATATGTCGTATTTGCCGCTGCGCTCCATAAGCGCAATGCTTGAGCCTGCCGTTGTACCGTAATGTAAGGTTAGTATCCTGCTCTGTGTAGTACTAGCCGTAGTTTTAACCCATGTTGATATGGTAAATTCCGACAAGTCGGGCAACAGGTTCTGAGGGTTGCTTAGGCTCACGTAAGCGCTTCCGTTAAAATTAAGCGCATGGTAAAGTTTATCGTTTCTTCCGGTTGTAAATGTAGTATTGGTGCCTGTGCCATAAAAGCCATGGCCCGAATAGTCATTCAAATCGCCGTTAAACAACCAGTAGGCTGCCAGCCCGCTGTCGGATACGTTGGCATAAAGAGTGTCGCAAGAGCTGATGGCCAGACGTCTGAAACAACTTGTCTGAGGCAGTGTATCGTTATGCAGATAAGTAGATGCCGTTGCCCCGGTAATATCCGACCAGTTGCCCGCACATCCATACTGCTGCTGCCACTGATACAAGTAAGTGCTGTCGGTGCCCGCCGGCAATGAGCCAGTGAAGCTTGCAGGCTGTGCATGGTAACACACCGCCTGGGTTGGGCCAATAATTCCGGGATTGCTTATCTGGTTTATATAAATGCGGACATCGGGATTGTTGTAAAGCGACACTATTTCATTTTGGCTCAACGCCCTGTCGAAAATCTGCACCTCGTCAATCTTTCCGTTGTACCAGAAGGTGTTATTGTGGTTGCCCAGCCATATATTTCTGTTAAAATTATAGGAGGTATAACTGATGGTTCTCGAAACGTTACCGTTGACATATAATGTGGCGGTAGTCCCGTCCATAACCACAGCAATATGTGTCCAGTCGAGTGTGGCATTTATGGTGCCGCTACTCCAGGGCGTGGTATGTATGCCCATATCCCATTTGCCACCCTTAATACCAATATAAAAACGGTTGTCTGTACCTCCTGCTTGTCCGGCACTCATTACCATCATATTTCCCGTTGAGCTTGCTTTTACCCACAAAGAGAAAGTGTGTGGTGCAGTTGCCGGATTTAATCCGCTGCCATAATTCAAATCGGTGTATTGTGAACCGGTGAAATTTAGGGCGCTGTTGGCTGTATTGTCTTTATCGGTAGTCCATAATGCACCGTAATTAGTACAGTGATAATTGTTGCCCGAACGGTCGAAATAATCATTATTAAATGGATACCGGGCTTTTAACCCTTGTGCGATTGTATTTGAGTACGCTGTATCGCAACTGCTTATTACTTTTCTGCGAAAGCAGGCTTCCTGCGAAAGGACGCCCGCCTGATATGTAGCATTTACAGCACCGGAAATATCCGACCAGCTACCTGAGCATAAAGGTTGCTGTTGCCACCGGTAGGTATAACTGCCTGTCCCCCCGGAAGGCACAGTGGCCGTAAATGCAACCGGTATGGTGTTTTTACATATAGTCTGGCTGCTGGATATACTACCGGGAGCTAATACCGGCAAAACGCTTACTTTAAGAAAGGGCGCCTGCCACAAAGCGTTGATTTCGGAAAGGCTTAAGGCCCTGTTATAAACACGCACTTCATCAATACTTCCGTTAAAATTATAACTGCCGCCATCGTAAGTGCCAATGTTTCTGTTATAAGAACCAAGGGTTGAATAATTGGATGAGTTTACTGTTAACACCACCAAACTGTCTATATAAGCTTTGTAAGCTGAGCCGTCGAAAGTAAGTGCTACCAGATGCCATTGCCCATCGTTAATATAAACATTGGTTGTATAATAGCTGTTTTCACCTTTCAGATAAAAATCAAATTTGCCGCTGCGTTCCATAATTGAAATGCTTGACCCTTTAGAATCACCATAGTGTAGTGTTACAATTCTTTGCATGTACGAATTGGAAGTCGTTTTAATCCATGCAGAAATGCTAAACTTCGACAAGTCGGTAAGCAGGTTCTGTGGGTTGTTTAAACTAACGTAAGCATTACCGTTAAAAACAGCAGTATTATTAACATTGCCGCTTCTGTCGGTACCCCATGTTACATTTGTGCCTGTGCCATGTACGCCTGTACCAGAATAATCTTTGCAATCGCCGTCGAACGACCAGTAACCTACCAACCCGCTGTCCAGAGCAACGGCCATCACAGTGTCGCAGGCATTAAAATCGAGCCTTCTGTAGCAGTTTGTTGCCGTTAATGTATCAGGGGCATAGGTAATTGCCGTAGCGCCGCTTATGTCCGTCCAGACGCCCGTACAGTTTGGTTGTTTTTGCCAAATGTAAGTATAAATACCATCACCACCTGTGGGTGTACTTCCGAAAAAGGGTTCCGGAGCGGTTTTGTAACAGATAGTTTGGTTGTTTCCTATATCCCCTGGTGCCAACATCCCATATACGTTTATAACAACGGCATCTGTTGCAGTACACCCCATCGCATTGCTAACCGTTACGGTATAGGTGGTGGCTACGGTAGGGCTTACTACAGGATTTCGCAGACTTGTCTGCCCGGTAAGTGAGTTGTCGGCAGGTGAAGACGCCCAGTTGTAGGTATAAGCTTCGTTAGCATTAAGCTGTGTGCTTCCTCCTAAACAGATGGTATCGTTGCTTCCGGCTTCTGCCGAGCAATCCATCACAATTTCAAAAGCACTGCTTAATTCAGATGTATTACTGGAGTCGTCTGTAGCTGTAGCCACCAGATAATCCCAGTTATAATTGCTTATGGCTGCATTCCAGTTGCCGTTGGTGTCGGCAGTTACTGTAGTTATGTATTCATTGGCATTTTGTGTTCCTGTGCTGCCGAAAATTTCTATGGTATCATAAGCTTCCGATGTACCGAACAAAATTCCGGTAGGCGCAATGGTATCAATTAGAGGGGCCGCTTTCCCTTCATTGCCCCACCAATCTTCACCGGCCCAAAGTGTTAAGTTTATAGCAACATCATTATTATATATCCTGTTTCTTGATATTTTATTGTTTTTTCCATTGCTTATAGCTATTCCTGTCCACGTGCTGTTTGTTATTGTGTTGGCTTCGTGTGTCCCTGTGCCACCAATAATGCAACTGTCGGCATCAAGCCATTGATTTTGTAAAACAATATTTTCGGCTGTAGAACCCAAATTAGTAACACCACCTGTATCGGTTCCTAAAATGTTGCCCTGTATGATGCAATGCGGCGCCGCTATATATACTCCCATAGCCCTGTAGTACCCTTGTTCATAACCGCCCACCTCCTGAAAAACATTGTCTATAATTTTGGCATTGGGCCCCCAGACTAAAACGCCATAACTCAGATAAAAATTCCTTATGCAAAGCCCTTTAATAACATATCTTTCCGACGAGCCGCTGGTATTGAAACAATGAGAATTGTAAGGGATATTTGTGCCGTCAATGATAATGTTTGGCCCGTTGTTATAACTGTAACCGCTTTGTGTGGTACCATCAATTTTTATGGGTTTATTCAATGTAGGTAGGGTGTAATTTAAAGTAATGGTATGCGTACCTGAACCAGAGATATTAAAATTTATCACAGATGAATCAGGAGCATCGTTGGCTTTGCGTATAGCCCATTGCAGGGTGCCGTACATGGTTGTATCGCACAGACTGTCAACATAGTTATAGGGGTATGTGAAGGGGTCGGGGTCGCCGGTTTTGGTAACCGTGAACACATTCTGTGCATGGGCATCGGGCAATATAATGACAAAACTTATAAAAATCAAAACACATAAATGTTTAAACATATAATTCGTATTTAATGCTTTTTAAAATATAATTTATTGGAAATTTGTCCATTGGGCTTCTGCACATATACAGTCAGGCATTTAAAGGCATCGCTTTGTGCCTTGCTCAGCCTGAACACCGTTTTGGCATGATAGCCCTCTATTTTTTTATGTTTGCCATTATTATCAAGAAAAAAACTGCTGCCCTGTGATATAAATGGAACTTCACGCGTCAACACATCTCCTGTGTCGGCTGTTGTACCAAACAGGTAAAAGGCCTTGGAAGCCATCGCCTTATCATTTATCAGAAAAAGCACCTGCAGCGACACCGAATCATCGGAATTTGTGAGTACGGCATTTTCAATAGCAGGCATTGCTGATAAATCCATAATCTTTAAAGTGCCGGTATTGGTTGTACCTCCCGGTGTTTGACAGAGGATACGCGTACATACTACCATTATTATTGCATATAATAAAAATAACGACTTTTTCATATTTTTATAAAATAAACTATGTGTTTCTGAAAATAAAATAGACATGCGAATATATTAAATATAAACTTAACAAACAAATATTTTTTTTGATAATTTGGTTGATTTTACTTTTTATTTGGCAAAAAACAAACAAGGTATGCTTACAAGCCAAGCCACATCAGTTTTTCAGGCACCTTACCGAAAGGGCTTTTACATTTTTGCTGAAATAAAAAAACAAATTGCCGTTTTCGTTGTAAAAGTTAAGATACCAGATATGCTCAAGGTAATCCTGCGACACAGTCCAGTAATACCCGTTGGCATTCAGATCAAAAAATGCATCATTGCTGCTTAGTTGGCCTCCTAGGAGCGCATCAAACCCCGATATGCCGTTTTTTATCAGCGGGATATAGGCATTCGAACCATTTTGTTCAGTGTTTTCAATAAGGATTTCAAATTCAGCACGGGAAGGTAAATGCCAGCCGCGGGGACATACTTTTTTGGCTGTTTCCCAGTCGTAAAGACGCCCAAACTTAACACAGTTTAAACTGTCGTTGTTATAGCACCAACTGCCTTCAGGGGTGTAATAGTTCAGGTTTTCGGCCATCCACCACTGGGTGCCTATTTTTATAGTTTTATATACCCGGCCGTCGTCACTGTCCTTAAGTGTGCCGGTCTCCTGTGCGTGAAGGTATACCATGGGAAAAAAGACCCAGGCAATGACTGTTGACAGAATGTATTTGTTTTTCATAGGCTTGATGTATTTTTAATAATCAATGCTGTGGCATAGGCGCTGACCCCTTCCTCACTGCCCACAAAACCCAGTTTTTCGGTGGTGGTGGCCTTTATGGAAATATCTTCTTCGGCTACCCCGAGAATGGGGGCAAGTGTCTTTTGCATTTCTGCCACGTAGCCCGAAATTTTAGGTTTCTGCAGGCACAGCGTCGTGTCCACATTGTTAATGCTGTAGCCGTTCTTTTGCAGTAATGCCACCACGTCCTTAAGCAATAATTTGCTGTCGATACCCTTGTACTGCGTTGCTGTGTCGGGAAAATGAAAGCCGATATCCCTTAAGCCGGCCGCTCCCAGCAACGCATCGCAAATGGCATGAATGAGCACATCCGCATCCGAATGGCCGACGACCCCTTTGGTATGCGGTATTTTAATCCCTCCCATGGTCAGGGTGTAACCTTCCTCCAGACGATGCACATCGTAACCAAAACCCACTTTAATTTTCAAAACCCAAAATTTTCTACCAAAGTTAGTAATGTTTTTCAAATAAAAAAGGAGATAAATTGTTTTTTATCTCCTTTCGATGTTGCTTTGTTATAATAATTTTATTTGCTCTGTTCTTTAAAGGCCGAAAAGTCGAATGTAAGCGAGAAACGCAGGGTGTTTTCAAGTGGGTTGCGCTGCTGTGTGGGGATGAGGTAGGCGAAGTCGAGGCCAAAAACATTGTATTTAAGGCCGGCTCCGAGGGTGAAATATTTCCTGTTGCCCTTGGTGGCGTGTTCGTAAAAATAACCTGCCCTTATGGCAAATTGCTTGTCGTACCAGTATTCAACACCGCTCGAAAGGGTTATTTCGCGCATCTCTTCCTTAAAACCGC
>JAKIYU010000002.1 GCA_022708385.1 Bacteroidota bacterium
TATGAAACAACAGGACTTTGAACAGCTCAACTATGGTCTTTATTTCAGCCGCTATCCCGTTGTCGGTGGGGTGTGGTACAGGCAGAGCTTTCAAAATTCAGATGCCGTTATTGCGCTCGTAGGCCTGCAAACAGGTATTCTTAAATTAGGTTACAGTTATGATGTGACCATCTCTAAATTAAGCAATGCCAGCGGCGGTGCTCACGAAATTTCATTTTCCTACCAGTTCCCTTGTATCCCTAAAAAACGTAAAGTCAGAGCAATAAACTGCCCTTCGTTTTAGTTATATACTTACTTAAATTATTTTGTGAATAGTCAAAAAAAATTTAATACAATGAAAAGCATCCATAACTCAATCAAAATTCTTGGTTTTATTGCAATTGCATTGATTGTTACCTCCTGCGAAAAAGAAATGTCGAGAGGAACAGGCTGGGAATACAACAATCCCAGAAACGGAGGTTTTCAGGTCATTCCTTATTTGGAACAGGAAACAGGCCCCGGCCTGGTACTTATTGAAGGCGGGACATTTGTTATGGGCCGGTCCGAACAGGATGTTATGTACGATTGGAACAACATCCCGCGCAGAGTTACCGTGTCATCGTTTTATATGGACGAAACAGAAGTTACCAACCTGTTCTATCTCGAATACTTGTATTGGTTGAGCAGGGTCTTTGGCGCCGATTATCCCGAAATTTACGACAAAGCTTTACCCGATACACTTGTATGGAGAGACAGGCTGGCCTACAACGAACCTTATGTTGAGCTCTACCTCAGACATCCCGCCTACAGGGATTATCCTGTGGTTGGTGTCAATTGGCACCAGGCCAACGACTATTGCGCATGGAGAACCGACCGCGTGAATGAAATGATCCTTATCCGCGAAGGCATCCTTAACATGGACCCCAATCAGT
Source organism: Bacteroidota bacterium (assembly GCA_022708385.1). Taxonomy (GTDB): domain Bacteria; phylum Bacteroidota; class Bacteroidia; order Bacteroidales; family PXBB01; genus JAKIYU01. The sequence continues at coordinate 912 of JAKIYU010000002.1, forward strand.
TCAATGAAGAAAATTTTAATACCGATGCTTATCTTGCCGGACAATACGAAGGCATGGTGCGTAACGACCTTACCGACCTTAACCCAAGCGGAGCAGGAACAAGAAAAGTAAGAATGGAAGATGGAATTATGCTCCCGCGCTACCGGCTCCCGACCGAAGCTGAGTGGGAATTTGCTTCTTTAGGTCTTATCGGAAATACATTATATGAACGTATTATTGAAAGAAGGCTATATCCTTGGAATGGCCACATAACACGTACCGACAGGTATCAGAATATGGGCGAATTTATTGCCAACTTCAAACGTGGAAGAGGCGATAACATGGGTGTTGCCGGAAATCTAAACGACGGCGCCGATATTACGGCCGATGTATTTTCTTTCTGGCCCAACGATTATGGATTATATAATATGGCCGGCAATGTCAGCGAATGGGTTATGGATGTGTACAGGCCACTATCCCCCGAAGATATGTCCGACTTCAGACCTTTCAGAGGTAATGTCTTTAAAACCCAGATGCGGGACGAAGATAAGTTTATTGAAGAAAAAGACACTCTGGGACGTATCATGTGGCGTGATGTTACTATTGAAGAAAGTATTAACCGCAGAAATTACAGGTATGCTGATAATATCAACTACCTCGATGGTGATAAAAACTCAAGCCTCCAGTTTGCTGAAGAAGAAGTTGCCGAGGACCAGAAAGAAAAAATGATGTACGAATATGGTGCTACTTCAATGATAAATGACAAAGCCAGGGTTTATAAAGGAGGTAACTGGGAAGACCGCGCTTATTGGATGGTTGCTGGCACCCGCCGTTTCCTCGACGAAAATCAATCAACACGTACTATTGGCTTCCGTTGTGCTATGCACAGAGTAGGATCTCCTGTGGCCGGAGGCAAATAGTATTGCTTCTCGAAAAATATTCAAAAACCCCATTTGTTTGGGGTTTTTTTATTTAATAATGAGGGTTTATAATAGTTTTTTTTAAAATGCCACATAAAATAGAAAACCTTTATACTGTTTTTAAAAATTACCCCCGTATTTCGACCGATAGCCGACATATTGAAAAAGACAGTATATTCTTTGCTCTTAAGGGCGCTAATTTCGATGGTAATGTATTTGCCGAAAAAGCCTTAGAGAATGGCGCTGCTTATGTTGTAATTGATAACCCGAAATATAAAATAAATGAGAAGTATTTATTGGTAAACGATACCCTTGAAGCTTTGCAGAAACTGGCCATACAGCACAGAAAAAACCTTGATATTCCTGTGATCGGTATTACAGGCTCTAATGGTAAAACAACCACCAAGGAACTTATAGCAGCAGTATTAGAAACACAGTATAATTGCCTGGCTACAAAAGGAAATCTGAATAATCATATTGGAGTGCCTCTTACAATTCTATCAATTACAGGCGACAAACAAATTGCTGTAGTAGAAATGGGGGCTAATCACATAGGCGAAATTGAAGAGCTGTGCCGTATAGCTTTGCCCTGTTATGGCCTCATTACAAATATTGGTAAAGCTCATCTGGAAGGTTTTTTATCTTTAGAAAATATTATTCAAACAAAAGCTGCTTTATACAGGAGTGTTGAAAAAAATGGCAAAGGCCTATTTGTTAATGCTGACGATGCTCTTTTACTTAAATTGTCAGTTAACTTGAAAAGAATGACGTACAGCCTCACTGGCAAGGGCGAAACTAAAGCACAAATTGTGGATACAGATCCATATCTCACATTGGTATGGAATGATTTTCAAATAAAAACAAATTTATTTGGTGCATATAATATATATAATGTATTAGCAGCTATTACAGTTGGTAAATATTTTAATATTTCCGATAGCAATATCGTTAATGCGATTTCTTCCTATGTACCCGTTAACAACAGGTCGCAGCTAATAAAAACAAAGTTCAATACCATAATAATGGATGCCTATAATGCCAATCCGACTTCTATGGAGGCAGCCATTAATAGCTTTTTATCAATGAAGGTCGGCGAAAAAATGCTTATTCTTGGCGATATGCTGGAATTAGGAAATGAAGGTGAACAGGAACATAAAAAAATTATTGATTTGCTTATAAATAAAGGGATTAAAGAGGTATTGCTTGTGGGTAATGTCTTTTCTAACGTAGGTAAGGGAATCTATAAAACATTTTGCGATAATGAAGCGCTGAGAATATACCTTGAATCATTTAATGCGCAAGGGAAAACCATTCTTGTTAAAGGGTCGAGAGGGATCAAATTGGAAAATGTTATACCAGCACTCTGATAATATATGAAAACATACCAGGTTATCGGCTTGATGTCTGGCACTTCACTCGACGGGCTTGATGTGGCATGGTGCGAGTTCTGGATTGAGAAAAACTGTTGGCATTACAGAATTATAGAGGCTGAAACCTATACTTACGATATAAAATGGCGTAAAATATTAGGTCAGTTGCACCGCATGAGCGCAAAAGCTTTTGCTGAAACCGATGCAATGTTTGCCCGCTTGATGGCAGGCTACGTGAATAGTTTTTGCGAAAAATACAGCTGCAACGCAAATTTAATTGCTTCGCACGGGCAAACAATCTTTCATAACCCCTCCGAAAGCTATACAACACAAATTGGAAACGGCGCCGTACTGGCAGCACTGACAGGGAAAAATGTGGTTGCTGATTTTCGTTCGGCCGATGTGGCCTTAGGTGGGCAGGGAGCCCCCCTGGTACCCTTTGGTGACCGAATGCTTTTTGGAAAATTCGATTACTGTGTTAACCTGGGAGGATTCGCCAATATTTCTTTCGAGATTGCAAATAAGCGTATCGCCTTTGATATTTGTCCTGCAAATTTCATTATTAACAAGCTTTACAGCGAAGCGATAAGCGCAAAAAGCAATGCCGGTGTTTTCGACAGGGGAGGAGCTTATGCCAAACAGGGGCGTTTTATTGAAACACTTTTTGAGCAATTAAACCGCTTGGATTATTATCAAATGAATTATCCCAAATCATTAGGCAGGGAGTGGGTGGAAACAGATTTTTTGCCGGCTCTTAACAATCTTCCTTATAATAAACGGGATGTATTACATACGATTTACCATCATATAGCCTTTCAAATTGCCGTTGTGATGAATAAACTGCCCGGGCGTAAAGCCCTTTTTACAGGTGGTGGCACCTATAACGACTATTTGATGTCGCTTATCAAACTGTATGCACCGGAAAAAGAGCTTGTTATACCCGATAAAAAAACTATTGATTACAAGGAGGCACTTGTGTTTGCTTTTCTCGCACTTTTCCGGACAAAAGGGAAAATAAACTGCCTTAAATCTGTAACTGGTGCAAAAAGAAATTCATCGGCAGGTGCAATTTATAGGGGTAAGTTGAAGTAATTTTAACTTTATTTGAAAAAATAAAATAATTTTGTTGTTTATTAGTTATAATACACCCATCATCAGAATATAATCAGATGTATTATTTAAAGCAAATACGTTTTCAGTCAGCAGGGTTCTTGTTAATATTTATTATATGCCTGAGTGCATGCTCAACCAAGAAAAATACTTTTTCACGACGGGCATATCATAACGTTGTTGCACACTATAATGCTCATTTCAACGGTAATGAAAGTCTTAAGGAAGGAGTCGCTGAATTAGCGAAAGCACACGAAGATAATTATAACGAAGTACTTCATATTTTCAAACTCGGCAATGTACAACAAGCACAAAGCAATGCACCTAAAATGGACAGAGCCATTGAAAAAGCCACCAAAGTGATTCGTAAACATTCAATGAATTTTAAAGGCGTTGAATATGTTAAGTGGATTCCCCGTAGTTATATGATGATAGGCAAGGCCAATTTTTATAAAAGAGAATACGAACTGGCGGCCGAAACTTTTGAATATGTGCTGCGGTTGTATAGTAATGACATGGTCAGGTACGATGCCATGCTGCAATCGGCAAAAACAAATAATATTAAAGGTAATTTCGGAAAGTCGGAATCTATGCTTGAACAGCTAAGCCTGGCCATTGAAAAAAGGGAACTGAAGAAGAAGCAAATTAACGAATATCATTTGATATATGCCGACTATTATATTAAGCAGGATTTGTTTGATGATGCGCCTTTGCATATAGAAAGCGCCCTGAAAACCGCCCGAAAGAAAAAGGATAAAGTGCGCTTGTATTTTATTTTAGGCCAGATTTACCAGAGAAAAGGCGACCTTGAATCAGCCAGCAAGGCGTTTAACAGGGTAATACGGATGAGTCCGCCTTATGAACTTGAGTTTAACGCCAAGATTAATGCTGCCATGTGCTACGATGCCTCAAAATCACAAAGCAAAAATCTTGTCGAGCTGCTTACAAAGATGCTGAAGGATGATAAAAACAAAGAATACCTTGACCAGATATATTATGCGCTCGCCCAAATTGCCATCAAAGATAAAAATACCGAGAAGGCCATAGAATACCTGAAATTATCTGCCGAAAAAAGCGTATCGAACGAAAGACAGAAAGGGGTGTCGTTTTATACTCTGGCGGAACTCTATTACCAGATACCAGACTATATAAATGCACAGATTTATTATGATAGCTGCGTAACTGTACTCCCCAAAGATTTTAAAGACTATCAGAATATCGAAAAAAAACAGAAAATACTGTCAGAACTGGTTAAGAATATCCTTACCGTTCAGCTCGAGGACAGCCTGCAGAAACTGGCCGGTATGTCGGAACAACAAAGAATCAGCATTGTGGATAGAATTATTGAAGACCTCAAGGCTGAAGAACAACGAAAACAAAAAGAAGAAGCCGAAAAACAACAAAACATGTTTTTGCAAGCGCAAAATCAAAACCCCAATATGCAAATGCAGCAGGGCGGGGGCGGCTGGTATTTTTATAACCCCTCTGCCATGAGCTACGGCTATTCGGAGTTTGTGCGCAAATGGGGTAACAGAAAACTCGAAGACAACTGGCGCCTGAGCAATAAGGAAATGGTGGTTGATTTTAACGAAGATACACTTGCAAATGGAGAATCGGAAAATGATTCTCTGGGTGGAAAAGGAAAAAAGGCCAGCGACCCCAAAGACAGAAACACCTACCTGAAAAATATACCTCTGACATCTGAAATGGTGGCTGCGTCGAACGAAAAAATTATGAATGCCTTGTACAATATGGGTGTTATTTATAAAGAAAATCTGCAGGAGTACAAACTCTCGAACGAAGCTTTCGAAAAACTTATAAGCCGCTTTCCCGATTCAAAGCTTATTTTGAATGCTTATTACTATCTATACCGTACCTATGATTTACTGAAAGACAAAAATAAGTCGGATTATTACAAGAACCTTATACTTAGCAAATATCCCGACTCGGAACACGCAAAAATTATAAAAGACCCTGATTATATTCAAAAAAAGTCGAAACAACAAAGCGAAGCCGAAATATTTTACAGCGAAGTGTACAATGACTACCTCTCGAAGAACTTTGTTTCAGCTATTCAAAAAGCCGACAACGGCATAAAAAGATTTGCCTCATCGGCAACCGAAGCCAAATTTGCTTATATCAAAACCCTTTGTATAGGAAAAACAGAACCTAAGGAAAAATTTGAAAAAGCCCTCAATGATTTTATCGCTGCTTACGGAAAAACACCTCTGGCACCCCTTGCACAAAATATGCTCGATTACCTTCAGGGCAAAATAGAGGCTCCTGCCGATGCGAAAACCTTACCCCAGGGCACACCGTTGGAGTTGTATAAAATAAACGACTCTACCATTCATTTTTATATTATGATTGTTGATGCCAAAAAGGTAAAGGTAAATGACTTTAAAAATAAAATTTCAGATTATAATAACGAATTTCATCGCCTGCTCAATCTCACCATCAGCAATGTGTTTCTCGACGAAACCTATCAGATTGTAACGGTTGCAAATTTTAACGATAAGGCATCTGCCATGAAATACTACAATGCTATTAAAGATAATAAGAAAGTCTTTGAGGGGTACGACAAATCCAATTTCCGGCAATTTGTTATTTCAGTTGAAAATTATCCTGTTTTTTATAAAGATAAAAATGTGGACAAATACATGGAGTTTTTCAAAAAGAAGTATTTGTAATTTAATTTTATTTTAACATTTTTTCTCTTTTTGTATTACAGAAATAATTTTAGATTTGTAAATTTAACACGAAGATGTAAAATTTATTTATATTATCATGGCAAAGATTAACGAACAAGAAAGCCCTTCGATAAATCTTATCGGCAGCGGCACGGTTATTAAAGGCGATATCAGGTCAAATGGCGACATCAGAATTGACGGTACTGTCATAGGTTCCATTCATGCAAAAGGTAAAGTTGTTATCGGCCCTACAGGAAATATTGAAGGCGAAATTGACTGTGTAAACGGCGATTCATCAGGTATCATCAAAGCAAAAGTCACAGTAAAAGAACTTTTATCCTTAAAAGCATCTTCCAAACTTACCGGAGATATTATTACCAACAAATTAGCCATCGAGCCCGGTGCGGTTTTTTCGGGGACATGCAGTATGGGCAATGAACAACCCCTTAAAGACCCCTTTAAAATGGCCGAAAAAAATGAACCGGCAAAAATCAAAGAACCCACTCAGTAATTATGCTAAATATTCACATCTGGCTTACCAGATGTTGGCCGTTTTCCTGCTGGCCGTTTTTGGAGGTTATAAAATTGATTCCCTCCTTAAATGGAATTTTCCTTTATTTACACTGCTTTTTTCGCTCATCGCTATTGCTATAGTAATTTTCTTATCCGTTAAAGATTTTAAAAAATAATAATCTCCCTATGCAAGCTCACTTTGTCGCGTTTTTTAGAAAAAATTTAATGCTTTCTGTTTTTCTGGCCTTGGTGGTATTGGTATTGGCTATTTATATGCCTGCCCTTAAACTCAGTTACATACATACATTCATTATCCTGTTTTTTTTTCTTTTCAGTCTTTTGTCTCATTTTATTATTCTATGGCTTACTGAAAAAAATGCAAAAAAATTTATTAACTATTTCATGATTTCTACCCTTGTTAAGCTTTTGGTCTATTGTGGAATTATCATCGTTTATATTTTTAATTTCAGAGAGGCGGCCAAACCATTTGCCATAGTTTTTCTCTTGTCCTACGTATGCTATACCATAATCGAAGTGTCCTCATTGCAAAAATTTGTCAAAAGAAAATAAAGGAGCGAAGCCGATAAATTTTCTGCTTCCCTGCCCATAATCAATCATGGCTTAAGAACATGTGTTAGTGTAATGCATTAAAATTCTGAGTTTTAGAAAAATTTGAGAATTAATCAGGTCAAAAAAATAAGAAAAAATATTGCAGTTATTGTTTTTTTTTATAACTTGGACGGCTTAATAATAAAGCGTTATTTTAAATAAGTATTATTGTAAGTGCTTATATGTTAGTCAAATATAAATTATTTTTGGTTTTTGTTGTGTGTGTGCTGATGATTAATATTAAATCATTTGGTTCGGAGCCGGCAGAAACATCGCATAAGGAAGCTACTGCGGGAAACCATTCGGAAGCATTGCAAGAAGAGAAGTTTAATGCAGGTACCATGATCATAGATCATATTCTTGATGCTCACGAATGGCACTTGATGACCATTGGTAACACACACATATCTATCCCTTTACCTGTAATACTTATTTCTGACGGAGAGTTACACGTTTTTATGTCTTCACGTTTTCATCATGGGCATAGTACTTACAAAGGTTTTAAACTTGAAAAGGAAGGGAAAAATAAAGGAAAAATAGTAAAAACCAAAGCAGGCACAGACGAAACAGACGAAAATGCCCCACTACCCATTGATTTGTCAATAACAAAGAACACTGTTGCCCTATTTTTTAGTGTAGCCTTGCTGCTTATAATCTTTTTATCGGTTGCACGCAGCTACAAGAGAAATCAAAACAAAGCCCCAAAGGGTTTACAATCGTTGATTGAACCCATCATTATTTTTGTCAGGGACGATATTGCTCGGTCGGCTATTGGGGAAAAAAAGTATGAAAAATATACACCGTATCTGCTTACGTTGTTTTTTTTCATTTTTATAAACAACCTAATCGGCCTTATTCCCATTTTTCCTGGCGGGGCAAACCTTACAGGAAATATTGCCGTTACTATGACGTTGGCACTTTTTACTTTTTTTATCACACAGTTTCTTGGAAAGAAAACCTATTGGGGGCATATTTTTAACACTCCGGGCGTGCCGATATTTATGAAATTGCCAATACCCATCATGCCTGTTATTGAAATGATAAGTATGATAACAAAACCCTTTGTTCTGATGGTACGTTTGTTTGCAAATATTACAGCAGGGCATATAATCGCTTTGGGTTTCATAAGTTTGATAATAATTTTAGGGAAAATAAATATGGGGCTGGGATATGGCATCACGGTCATTTCAATACCCTTGTCCATATTTATGACCTTTGTCGAGTTGCTGGTGGCATTTATTCAGGCTTTTGTTTTTACATTGCTAACAGCCCTGTATTTCAGCGCGGCTGTAGAAGAAGCCCATCATTAAAAAGAAAGATAGAACTATTAAATATATGTATTTATTAACCAAATCAATTAAACCATGACAACATTACTCAATGTGTTACTACAGGCAACCCAGGTAGTCACAGATTTTTCGCACTATGCAAATTTTGCCAGAATGGCTGCTGCTATTGCTGCCAGTTTCGCTGTTATAGGGGCTTCTTATGGCATTGGTATTATCGGCAAAAGTGCGGTTGAATCTATTGCACGCCAACCCGAAGCTGCCAACGACATTCGTTCGAGCATGATTGTAACTGCTGCCTTTATCGAAGGGGTTACTTTCTTTGCCATTGTGGTGTGCCTGCTCATTCTGTTTGTGTAACAAAATGTTCCATTGTACCTCAACGGTTGGTTGAGGTACAATTTTTTAAGATTGCCGCTTAGGTTAGTTTGTTCAAAATAAATAATTAAAAAAACGTGATTGTATGGAATTAATATCCCCAGGGCTAGGACTCGTATTTTGGATGATTATTTCATTCAGTATTGTGGTTTTTGTATTGGGAAAGTTTGCTTGGAAACCTATTCTAAAATCAATCAAAGACCGCGAACAGTCAATTGAAAATGCCCTTCAGGCTGCCGAAAAGGCTAAAGAGGAAATGAAAGCGCTCATTTTTAATAACGAAAAACTTAAAAAAGAAGCCATCGAAGAGAGAGATGCCCTGCTGAGCGAAGCCAGAAAAATAAAAGATGCTATTATTGAAGAGGCTAAAGTAAAGGCTAAAGAAGAATACAACAGAATTATCGAAAACGCAAAAGAAAGCATTGCTTACGAAAAAATAGCAGCTATGACCGAACTGAAAAACCAGGTGGCCATGCTCTCCATAAACATTGCCGAAAAAGTTCTCGAAAAAGAACTTTCGGAAGGCTCAAAACAGCAGGATTTCCTCAACAAGCTGCTCGATGATGTGAAGTTTAACTAAGTGCAGAACTACTGATGAAAAACATCCGAATCGCTAACAGATATTCAAAAGCCCTGTTTACACTTTCAATTGAACAGCATCTTCTGGAAATTGTAAAAGAGGATATGGCTCTTATTGCTGCTGCATTTAAGCAAACTGTTGAATTGAAAAAGGTTTTGCTTAGCCCTGTTATAAAAGAAGATAAAAAAATCAATATTGTTCATCAGATTTTCCAGCCTAATATCAATGCTTTTACACTGCGCTTTATAGATATAATAATTAGCAAAAACAGGTTTATTTACATTGATTTTATCGCAGAAGAATTTTTAAAATTATACAGAGCTTCTAAAAACATAGCGCTGGCCGAAATACAAACTGCAGTTACCATTGATGCTGGGGCACGCAGCAAAATTATTGAAATTCTCAGAGGTTTTACCAAAAAAGAAATTGAACTGGTTGAGGAATTAAGAAGTGAACTTATCGGGGGCTTTTTATTGAAAATTGACGATATTCAGTATGATACCAGCATAAGGTCCAAGCTGCTTAAAATGAAAAAAGAATTTAGTGTTAATACTTACGAAAAAGGATTATAATTTTTAAAAAGAAACATTATGTCGCAACAAATAAAACCGGCAGAAGTATCCGCCATCTTACGTCAGGAACTATCGGGAATGAACCTGGCCTCAGAACTTGAGGAAACAGGGGTTGTACTCCAGTCGGGCGATGGTATTGCCCGCATATATGGCCTTACCAAGGTGCAATCGGGCGAAATGATTGAATTTGAAAAAAACGGCATGAAAGCTATCGTGCTTAACCTTGAAGAAGATAATGTGGGCGCTGTTATTCTGGGTGATTACGTCCATATAAAGGAAGGTGATAAGGTAAAAAGAACAAACAAAATAGCTTCTGTTAAGGTAGGCGAAGGAATGCTCGGTCGTGTTATCAATACAATCGGCGAACCGCTCGATGGCAAAGGCCCGATAAAAGGCGATACTTATGAAATGCCCCTCGAACGTAAAGCACCCGGCGTTATTTTCAGGCAGCCTGTTAACCAACCCCTACAAACAGGGATAAAAGCTATTGATGCCATGATTCCTATCGGAAAAGGGCAAAGAGAGTTAATTATTGGCGACAGACAAACAGGTAAAACAGCCATTGCAATCGACACCATTATCAACCAGAAAAAGTTTTTTGACCAGGGAAACCCTGTGTATTGCATATACGTTGGGGTCGGACAAAAAGGATCTTCAATAGCTTCTACCGTAAAAATACTCGAGGACCATGGCGCCATGGATTATACTATAGTGGTTGCAGCAACAAGCTCCGATGCGGCTGCCATGCAATTTTATGCCCCCTATACAGGTGCTACCATAGGCGAATTTTTCAGGGATACAGGAAGACACGCATTGGTGATTTACGACGACCTCTCAAAACAAGCTGTTTCATACCGTGAAGTGTCCCTTATTTTACGCCGCCCTCCTGGGCGTGAAGCTTACCCGGGAGATGTATTTTATCTGCATTCGAGACTTCTCGAAAGAGCAGCCAAAATAATACAGTCTGATGATATTGCACGCAAAATGAACGACCTCCCTGAATCTATCAAAGACATGGTTAAAGGCGGTGGCTCCCTTACCGCTTTGCCCATCATTGAAACACAGGCAGGTGACGTGTCGGCCTATATTCCGACAAATGTTATTTCTATTACCGATGGACAGATATTTCTTGAAGCAAACCTGTTCAATTCCGGTGTGCGCCCTGCTATTAACGTAGGTATTTCGGTTTCACGTGTGGGAGGTAACGCACAGATTAAATCTATGAAAAAAGTAGCCGGTACACTAAAAATTGACCAGGCTCAGTTCCGCGAACTGGAAGCCTTTTCCAAATTCGGCTCGGACTTAGACCCTGCAACCAAGGCTACTCTCGATAAAGGAAGCAGGAATGTGGAAATATTAAAACAAGCCCAGTATGAACCCATGGATGTCGAAAAACAAATTGCCATCATTTATTGCGGTACCCGCGGGTTGCTCAAAAATATTCCCATAAACAGTGTCAGGAAATTTGAAGAAGATTTTATTAATGTGATGGAACACCAGAATAAGAATGTGCTCGATTCGTTAAAAGCTGGCAAACTCACCGATGAGGATACCTCGACCATTGAAAAAGTAGCTGCCCAGGTTGCCGAAAAATTTATGAAACAGTAATATTCATTAATTCAGATACTATCAAATGGCAGGTTTAAAAGAAGTCCGTGTCCGCATTGCATCTGTTGAGTCAACAAAACAGATAACGAATGCCATGAAAATGGTTTCCGCTTCTAAACTCCGGAAGGCTCAAAATACCATTGTCAGACTCAGGCCATACGAAGCTAAAATGCATGAAATATTGCATCACATTCAATCAAAAATTCAGGATTTACCATTGGCTGATTTTGCTCAAAAAAGAGAAGTAAAAGAAGCACTGATTATTATAATAACATCCAATAAAGGCCTGTGCGGCAACTTCAATTCATCTGTAATTAAAGAGGCCTTAAATACCATCAATAACAAATATGCCCAGCTAAACAAAGAAGGCAAACTGGATATCATTACCATTGGGCGTAAAGGATCAGATTATTTCAGAAAGCGCAGGTATAATGTGATTAATGAATTTGACAGCTTGTTTCAAAACCTGACTTACGAAAATACTGAAGCTGTAATAAAACCTGTGATGAACAGTTTTATTGATGGCCATTATGATGCTGTGGATATTATATACAACAAGTTTAAAAACGCATCGGTACAGATATTATCTAACGAATGTTTTCTTCCTGTCGAAACTGATTCCTTTACAGCTACACATAAGAAAAAGAATAAATCGGATGTGGATTATCTGTATGAGCCCGATAAATTGGAAATTGTAAGCCAGTTAATACCCAAAATTCTGAAACTCAGATTCCATAGAGCTATACTTGATTCGAACGCTGCTGAACATGGCGCACGCATGACGGCTATGCATAAAGCTACCGATAATGCAACAGAACTTATTAAATCGCTGCGCTTATACTACAATAAAGTGCGGCAAGCCACTATCACAAAAGAAATTCTTGAAATTGTAGGAGGGGCAGAAGCCCTTAAAGGGTAATAGCCGTTTTAAAGACCGACAACCATAATACTAAAATCCCTTGGATTAACACACATGACCGGTATTTTGGCTGTGTTGAACAGTATCTGCTCATCCCATTTGCCCCAGTTGAAAACCGGTAATACGGCATCGGGCTCGGTCATAATCATTATCAGGTCGGCTTCTACATATTCGGCATATTTAATCACCGCTTTGGCAAAGTTGCCGCCTTTCTCGTCATTTACCTTAAGGATATACTCAATGTTGTTTTCGTCGAAGAATTTTTTTATTTGTTGTGTGTTTCTGTAAACACGTGCGGCAATTTCACTGTCCGATTCGTTGGATGTTATTACATGGACTATCGAGTTAAATATTTTGGCGATATGTATGGCCCATTTCACTTTCTGCTTCGACTCAGTCGAATCGTCTATCGGGAAAATGATACTTTTATAACCGTGTTTGAAATGTTTTTCCTGCACCACTATAAAAGGTACTTCCGATGCAGAGATAACCTTCAATGCCCAACTGCCCGTAACATGTTGCATGCCTTTTTTTCCATGTGTACCCATAATTACAAAGCGTGCACCTATTTCCTTGGCTACCGAGGCAATATCGGTAAAAATGCTTCCTTCACGGGCAATGTATTTTACAAAAACTTTGCTTTCTTCTGATGCTTTGTCAACTATCTTCTGTAATTCCAAGTCAACATAATTTTCAGGAAGGTTGTCGCGGCGAATGCGTGCGCGCGTGTCTTTATTAATAACATGGAAAATATATACATCATAATCTATGGTCTGAGCAATACCCAAAGCGTGCTCAAGTGCATATTCGGCTATATGTGTAAAATCGTATGGTACAAGAAGTTTGTTTTTGGGTGTATCCATATATTTTAAATTAAGAGGCAAATTTATAAAAAAAGTTTAATATGTAATTTTTTATAATGATAAAAGTTCTTTAATTTGTGATAAATGTATCATTTTCTTTTCCTGACGTAGTTTTTTTGCAGAGTTTGTAAAAAAAGTGTGTTTAGATAAAAAATCGTTTTGAATAAAATACCAGTCTTTTAATGTTGTGATAATACCATATTCCATCCATTCGTGCTTTAGGCGCATGGCATTCATAAAAAAATCATCTCTTCCCAAATAGTCGAGGTCTGCATCACTGAGTATTTCATCAAGCAAAGAATGGGGTGTTTGAGGTATTCTTGTGGCCATTATCATTTGCGAAATGATGTCAATATCATGGGTCTGGTATCCAAATTTTGGAAGGACATCTTGAGCTATCATAACTGATATTTCCTCATGCCCCTTGTACTTTAACAAAAAACCGCTGTCGTGATACAAAGCGGCAGTTTGCAGAAGCAGCAGGTCTTTTTCGTTGATTTTTTCCATGGCTGCAATTACCGTAGCCGAATTAAATACATCAATGGTGTGTGATATACCGTGGTATTTAAGGTCGGGGTTAAGTTCCTTTTGAAGTTTATCCAGTATGTATTTCTTAGTACCTTCTAAATCTATCATTCCTTAAGTAATTGATTATACATTTCTTTAAATTTTATATTGGGGATAAAACCTTCTTTGTCGTGTGATAGTTCAGGTCTGATACGGTAAACAAAGTTCATGTCAACTTCGCCTTTGTGCTTGGCTGCTACTTTGCCTCTGTATTCGCATACAAAGAAATCTTTAACAATCCTGTAGGTGGCCCCGGATATATTAATTTTATCAGGTTCACTCGTCGATTCCATACGGCTGGCTGTATTTACTGTATCGCCCCATATATCATAGGCAAATTTTTTCTTACCAACCACACCAGCGATAATTTCACCTGTATGTATTCCTATCCTTAAATGCCATTTGGTCTGTCCTTTCTTTTCCTGTTCTTCTTGAAGCTTTTTAATGAAATTCAGAAATTCGAGAGCTGCCAGTACAATATCTATGGCATGTGTGTTGTTTTTAATGGGTATGCCACCGGCGCACATATACGAGTCTCCTACTGTTTTTATCTTTTCAAGATTGTGGCGTACACAGACTTCATCAAAATATACAAAGCATTTGTTAAGCTCCTTGATAAGTAATTCGGGGTCAAGTTGTTCGGCTATTTGTGTAAACCCTGTAAAATCGGCAAAAAGCACACTAACATTAGGATAGTATTTGGCTTTGGCAAATCCTTTTTCTTTAAGTTCCTCGGCAATTTTATAGGGGAGGATATTTAACAGCAACCTGTCCGATTTCTCTTTTTCTTTTTCCAGCTCCTTTTTCTGTTTAAAAAGTTCTTCTGTGCGGCTTTGTACCTGGTTTTCAAGTTTGAATTTGGCTTCTTTCAGTTTCTTGTTGCTGAATTTTATGAGTATATAACTAAAACAAAATATTAAAATAACGTAAATAATATAGGCAAAAAATGTTCTGTACCAGGGCGAGAGAATTTCAAATTCAAAAACAGCTTCCTTGCCTTCATTATCGAATATGTTTTTGGAATATACCCTGAAAGTATATGTCCCGTTAGGCAGGTTCGTATACTCTTTCTTTGCCTCTGTTGTCCAGTCCGACCATTTCTTGTCAAAACCTTCCAGATAATGCTTGTACTGGTTCTGAGACTCATCGTAAAAATATAAAGAGGCGTATTCAAAAATAATTGAATTGTAAGAATAAGATATTTTGTGTGTTTCTTCAGCAGGTTCACTATTCTCAGGCTGCATATTAAAGGGGTGAATAAAAGGCAGATTATAACCACCGAAAAATACCGAATCATTTTCAAGAACAACCCTTCGGATAAGCGTATTGAAGTCCTTATTATAATAAAAGGAAATATTTGCATTATACCTGTACAATCCTTCATCGCTGCATATCCAGGTTACCCCATTGGATTCTGTGTAAAAATTCCATATCTCTGCTTTGGGTATGGGTTTAAAAGGCAATACGGAAAAGAATTTTGTTTTATCAACCTTTCTTTCAACACAAAGCACCAGTTTTTCCCCGCTCGATTTTAAAGTACCCTGCAACCATAGGTTTCCCTTTTTATCCTGTTTAAAAACAGTAATGACTCCCTGTGAGGATAAAATTTTATTCAGAAAAGTGTTATAAGGCTTAAAAGTGCCGTCCTCACAAAAATAAAACAAGCCATTCTCGCAGGCAAAAAGCAAGTACCCTGCATATTCATTGATGTAAACAGAACCATCAAGGCTCTTGTTTTTATAATTTTGATATAATACAGCTTTATAGCCAGTTTTGCATGTGTCATCAGCCTCACAGGGTTTCAGATGTATGACACCATTGTACTGGGTGCCAAGCCAAAGCTCACCGTTTCTTGTTTCTCCTATGCTGATGATGCGTTGGGTAATGTGTTCTATAGTGTCGGGAGGAGAAAAGGTTACATTCTTACCTGTAGTATCCATTTTAATGATTACTGCACCGCTTTCAAGTCCGGCAAGAATATAAGCTGTATTTTGTCCGATCCTATGCAGTTTGTTGGTGTTTCCCTTATAAATATTATAAGATGTGTCGTTGTTAATAATAAAAATACCATCAGTTGAGGCCGTAAGTAAAATGTCGGGCTGTTGCGCTAATTTGATTTTTAAAAAATCCCAGCAGGTGGAGGTTATGCCTTTTACAGGCTTGAATGCGAGAATATCAACATGGTTGTTTTGAGCTTCGTTGCTTAGCCCTTTTAAATCCATATAATACACACCCTGCCAGGTGGCAGCATAAATGATGTCGTTAAAACGTATAACCGAAAGTACACTTCCTTTCAACCCGGTAGCATCGTTCCAAAAGCTTATGGGTGAGTTAATTTCGGCTTTCGAAATGCCATTGTCTAATGCCAACCAGATAGCCCCCTCTGCATCTTGAAATATGTAATAATGTGTGTCGTTATATATGCCAATACTTTTATTTAATATTTGAACCAGATTTCCTTGCTTGTCCATAATGACTGTACCGGCACGAGAGGTGGCAAAAGCAAAATTTCCGTCGCGTAAATTTTTAGCTGTTTGAAAACGGTTCTTTAAAAGAAAATTATCAATCTGTGTGGCAAACTTTTTAATGTCCAGAGCTTTGTTGTAATTGGCAGGGTCAATTTTATTGACAAGATACATCCCATAGTCGCGTGTGGAAACCAGAATGTTTTTCTTATCAAAGTTAAGTATGGTTTGTATGTACTTGTCCTTAAAGAAATCTCCATTTTTAAGGTGAAAAATACTGTCCTTGACAAAAAATCCCAAACCGCCTTCCGAATCCCAACTGTAAAGGATGTCAGATATTTTATAAAGGTTACTTATTTTAGGATATTCGGTAATATTTATAACGTTGTTTACAAAATGCAGTTTCGAAACGTTGTTGCTTGAAATGATCATCATTTCATCAGCTCCGGTAAAGTAGATGTTATAAATAAAACCAAAATCATAAGTTTTTTCCTGTATATAGGGCATTAACGAAAAATACGTCATTTGTCCTTTTTTATCAGGAGCAAGGTAGCCTAATTCGTTAATAGAACCCACAAAGACTACCCCGTTTTCGTTTAGGGCCAGGCAACTTACAGTATAGTTGCCTGTAACGCGTATAAGGCGCCAGTCAACCCCGTCGTATTCAAGCACACCATCGCCATTTGCGAAATAAAGCACACCTCTTTTATCCTGAACAATTGACCAGTTTTGCGAAAAAGCCTTGTATTCTCTGGGCGGATAGTTTCTGATAAATGGTGTGCCTACCTCATGCTGCCTGTAATCCTGGGCTTTAATACCTGTATTACAAAGCACAACAGTCGTAAACAACAAAACAAAAAATCGTTGTATCATATAAGTAAAATCAAAAGATAAAATTAATTAATATTTGTAATAATTTATCTCGATGTATTATAATCTTTTGCAAATTCATTTAATACCCCTGTAATTTTTCTGCTTAGGGTATTGTAATAACGTTTCTTCTCAAAACCAAGCGCCCATCTTACACCCTGAATGGCATTCGTAAAAAAAACTTCATCGGCATTCTGCAAATCAAGCTCGCTAATCTGTGTTTCTATGGTTTTTAAATTTAGAACGGCAGCCAGGTTTTCAATAATGACCTGCCGCATGATGCCTTTTACACAAGCCTGATCCGGCGCAGGTGTCAGCAGTATGTTATCTTTTAGTATAAAAATATTTGAACTGATGCCTTCACATAAATTGTTCTGCTGGTTAATCAGCACTGTTTCCCAACCGGGTTCACGTTTGTGCATGCCGGCCATTACATGTAACTGGGCGTAGGGGTTTTTAAACGGCGACAAGAGTGTGCAAGGTTTTGTAATTTCTTTGTATATACTGATTAAAAAACCTTTTTCGTTCAGTTCGAAAGCATTTTGTGGTAAATGTTGTGCCTCAACCAGCGATACACCACAGTCGGAGTTGGGTGTATAATAGCCTCCTGATGTCCGCCATACACTATAACGGATACGCCCTCCGGATTTAATATTCTGGGCAGCTATAATGTTTTGTAATGTGTCGAAAAAATACAACGCATCTGCTTCGGGGGCTTTGATTTTTAATACCGATAAACCTGCTGTAAGCCTCTTGTGATGAAGCTCTTTAAAAAGTGGCCTGCCATTGTAAACGCGAATGGTTTCAAAAAGTCCGTCGCCGTATCTGAAAGCTCTGTTATTCAGTAAATAACTGAATTTCTTTGCGTCTTCGATTTGTCCGTTATAGAATACTTTTTGACTCAATATCAGAAATTTAAAAGCTGGTGTAAAAACAAATTAAAAAGAGATGGCTTAAGCAAGCCGGTAAACACAAACCCAAAAATGGCGCCCCAGAAATGTACGTCATGTCCTATATTGTCATTGCCTCTTCGTGCCATATACCAGGAATAAACCAGATATATAATACCAAAAATATAAGCAGGTATGGGGATGGGTAACATCAGAAAAATTATTTCTCCCTGAGGAAACATAAGAATACTCGAAAACAACACGGCTGAAACTGCGCCCGATGCGCCAACTGCTGTATAGTAAGGGTTGTGCTTCTGCTTTTCGAACGAAGGTATTACGGAAATGAAAACCCCTCCTACATAAAGCAAAATAAAATACAAAAGGGCTTTCCCACCAAAAATATATGAAAACAACGTGAAAACATTGCTGCCAAATGAGAAAAAAACAAACATGTTGATAAGCAGATGCCCCCAGTCGGCATGCAATAGAGCATAGGTCAGAAAACGATGCCAGTCCTTGTTTACACTCATGCCATAAGGGTCGAAACGAAGCCGGTCAAACAACCTGCGGTCCTGAAAGGCCGCAATGGATGTGATAACTGTTCCGGCTATAATAATGTAAATGAGATACATGTCAGAAACTGGTTAGTTCGTTAAAGATTTCTATGGCAAAATGGTCGGTTAAACTGGCTATAAAGTCAATGATTGCCTGGCGGTACTCATTGTGAATTTTTAAATTATATAGAAATTTGTTCTGGTATTTTAAGCCCTGGTCCGATTGAATTGATGTGGCCTCGTATTTTTTAAGCCATTGGGTAAAGGATAAAACCAACTTTGGATATATAGGTTGAAATTCTGCCAGTTTTTTGTATGTGTTTAAGTCGTCATAATATTCGTCGAGGGCTTCGTAAATAGAATAAATAATTAGCTCGGCATATTTCTCATAACTTCTCAGTCGCTTATGATTGTATATATGCTCATAATTGAATTTCTTTACATTATTAATAAGTTGCAGGTTTTTTTCTGAAAAGCTGATGCCCTTTTCGGGGGTGCTGTTCTCGCATAGGTCAATTATAAAATCGTGCATGAGAATAGTGTTGTTTATAGCCTTGATATTCTCACCTGCAATTTTTTTTAAGTCGTTAAGTTGTGCGCTGGTTAAAATATTTAAGGTAAGGGCGTCTTCAATGTCGCGGCCGAGGTACGAAATTTTATCTGCAATTTTAACAATACATCCTTCCCAGGTAAAGGGCGCATACTGGTTGGGTTTTTCTATCTGGTTCAGATCAATGGCTTCCTCGCGTGGAAACAGGGCGTTTTCGTTAACTTCGCCGCAGTGTGAAACAATACCATCGCGTACCGCATAGGTCAGGTTCAGGTTTTTCAGTTTACCTTGGCTGTCTTCGAGGGTTTCAATTTTATCAATAACCCGCAGGCTGTTTTTTTCGTGCCAGAAATTGTCGTTAATAAGCTCTTTTGTGATTTTTTTTATGATACGCTCGCCAGAATGCCCGAAAGGAGCATGCCCAAGGTCGTGCCCCAGAGCTATGGCCATAGTCAGCTGGGTGTTAAGGCCAAGAAATTTAGAAATGGTAAAGCTTACCGATGAAACATGATTAACATGCTCAATGCGTGTACAAATATTGTCGTTTTGGGTTGCAAAAAAAACCTGGGTTTTGTGTTTAAGCCTTCGGTAAGCTGTACAATGAAGGATACGGTTGTAGTCGCGCTCAAATTCGGTGCGTATTTCATGTCGCCTGTAATAAATGTCGTTTTCTCTTTTAACAGCAGCTTCCCATTTGGGATTTTCGCGCAACATGGCCACACCTGAAAATAAATTTTCTTTCATTAAATTAAACCTATTTATAATTTAGCAATACTTAGTTGTAATCTAATTGTTCAAATACAGAATTGTTGCTTTTATATTCAGGTACTATTTGTTTCATTTTCCTTACGATGTTCATTTTGTCGTTTTGTGCCGACTCACGAACAAGGGCCTCAATTTCATGACTTATGGTGTCGAAATCGTAAGTGCGCACTTTGGCAATCATTATCTGCGGATGGTGGGTGGGCAAAGTGTTTTCTTCGCTGTTAAGGAGTTCTTCATAAAGTTTTTCGCCAGGCCGCAGGCCTGTGGTCACTATTTGAATATCTTTGCCCAGTGTTAACCCCGACAGTTTAATCATTTTTTTGGCAAGGTCAATAATTTTAACGGAATGTCCCATATCGAAAATGTAAATTTCGCCGCCATTACCCATGGCACCGGCCTCAAGCACTAACTGGCAGGCTTCGGGAATGGTCATAAAATAACGGGTAACATCGGGGTGGGTAATGGTTATGGGGCCTCCTTTTTCTATTTGTTGCTTAAAAAGAGTTACAACAGAGCCGTTTGAACCCAACACATTTCCAAAACGAGTAGTAATAAATTTGGTAGTACTTTTCTGATTTAGGGCTTGTACATAAATTTCGGCAATTCTTTTAGAAGCTCCCATCACACTGGTTGGGTTTACTGCTTTATCGGTCGAGACCATAACAAATTTCGACACCTTGTATTTTACAGCCAGATTGGCAAGCAATAAAGTTCCCCTGATATTTGTCGATACGGCTTCCTCAGGGTTGCTCTCCATCATGGGTACATGCTTATATGCAGCTGCATGATAAATATAATCGGGTTTATATTTCTGAAATATATCCTCCATTTTTGCATTGTCGCGTATGTCGCCAATAATTACCTCAAAAGGACAATGTTTTAATTTACTGTTGAGTTCTGTTTCAAGATAGAAGAGGGGCGATTCGGCCTGGTCGAGCAAAATAAGTTTCTTAGGCATAAAACCAGTGAGCTGCCGCGAAATTTCACTTCCTATAGAGCCTGCTGCACCGCTAACTAGTACCACTTTGTCGAGCAGGTCTTTTTTTATGCGTTTCTCATCGAGCTTGATAGGGTCGCGTTCAAGCAAATCTTCAATGTTAACTTTTTTTATCTGCTTAAAACTTAATTCGCCGTTTATCCAGTTGCCGACTTTAGGCACATTGAGCACTTTTGTATTATAACTAAGGCAAGTTTCTATGATGGCTTTTTTCTTTTCAGGCTTCAGATTTTGAATTGACAAAATAAGATGTGCAACGGTATTGGTTTTCAAAAGAGACTCCAACTCTTTTAGCGCATAAATAGGGACATCTTCAATTTTCTTTCCTATTTTCATGATGTCTTCATCCAAAAAAGCAAGTACTTTATATTTGGTGCCGGCATCCCTGTCGATAGCCCTTTTAGCAATAACGCCACCTTCTCCTGCACCGAAAATAATCACATTGGTTTTTTTACTCGATGGATTGTTGAGTTCAAGGTAAGTCATTTTTACGATTATTCTGAAGACCGTTAAAGCAAAGGTGCAGGTAATAAAATCAATAATTACGATTGAAAAAGGAATGAGAAACTTACGGTCGAAAAAATAAAAAAGGACAAGGTTTACAATAGAAAAAATGATTCCCGAAATCAACACGGCAATCATTACCCTTAGGGCGTCCCTGGTGCTGGTATAACGAATAATTCCGGCGTTTGTACCCATAATCAGGAAAACAATACCCTTAATGCAGAGAACGTAAGGTATAATATAGGGGAGTAATATGGTTTCCCTTTCGGGCAATACAAAATTAAAACGCAGCAAATAGGCAAGTATGAGTGTGAAGAAACAAAGTATAAGGTCGATAAACCATATCAACCATTTGGGCATTTGCCTGTCGAAAAAAATCTTATAGAACATTTTTAATCAATATTTAAAACATGCCCAAGCTTTTGCTGTTTTGTTTTCAGGTATTTTAAATTGTATTTATTGGGTTTTATCCTGATGGGAATGATTTCAACAACCTCAATGCCATAAGCCGACAGTCCTACTTTTTTGGTGTAGTTGTTTGTAATAAGCCTCAATTTATTGGCTTTGAGGTCTCTCAGTATTTGTGCGCCGATACCGTAATCTCTTTCATCGGCTTTAAAACCCAGAGCTTTGTTGGCCTGAACGGTATCCATCCCTTTGTCCTGTAAGTGATATGCTTTCAGCTTGTTGATTAGACCTATTCCTCTGCCTTCCTGGTTCAAGTATAAGATGATGCCCTTCCCTTCTTTTTCTATCATTTGCATGGCAGCATGCAGCTGAGACCCGCAATCGCATTTACAGGAGCCGAAAATATCGCCGGTGACGCACGAAGAATGCACCCTTACCATAATGGGCTCATCTTTGGCCCATTGCCCTTTTACCAGGGCGAGATGTTCCAGATTATTGGTAATTTGTTTGTAAGCGATTAGTTCAAAATTACCCCATTCGGTAGGTAAGGTTGTGCTTACCTGTTTTTCAATAAGGCTGTCGTTTTTAATTCTGTAGGCAATAAGGTCTTTTATAGTAATGATTTTCAGCTTGAATTTTTTGGCAATTTTTATCAGTTGAGGCAGTCGAGCCATGGTGCCGTCTTCATTCATTATTTCGACAAGAGCGCCAACTGGTTCCAGTCCGGCCAGTCGCGTAAGATCAGTAGCAGCTTCGGTGTGACCTGCCCTTCTCAAAACACCACTTTCTTTTGCTTTTAATGGAAAAATATGGCCGGGTCTTCCCAAATCGTCGGGCTTAGTGTTTTTATTAGCAAGCGCTTTGAGTGTTTTTGCCCTGTCGCTTGCCGAAATCCCTGTAGTACAGCCCTGTCCGAGAAGGTCAACAGAAACGGTAAAAGAGGTTTCGTGACTGGACGTGTTTTTGGTTACCATCAGGTCGAGGTCAAGTTCCTTGCAACGCTCTTCGGTAAGTGTGGCGCATATAAGGCCCCGCCCGTGCATGGCCATAAAATTGACCATATCGGTGGTAATTAACTGGGCAGCCGCAATAAAGTCACCTTCATTTTCTCTGTCCTCGTCATCAACAACAATGATGAATTTTCCTTTCCGGATGTCTTCAATAGCTTCTTTAATGGTATTAAACGTTTTTTTCATTTAGAGTCCAGATTATCTCAAATAAGTTGTGAATCACACAAAATTAGATTAAATTTTTATAGAATAGGGGGTAGGGGTAAAAAAAAAAGCAGGTATAACAAATACCTGCTTTTCTAATTAAGTTTTTTTGCTACTCTGTTTTTGGTGCAGCCGGATCTTCATAAACTTCACCCTCAAGTCTCAAAATAACAGTGTTATTGCTGGCATTTGAAAACACAGTAATGCTTTTGTTAATTGTGTGAGCTCTGTTCATTGTAGTGTACTTTACATCTATAACCCCTGAACCACCGGGAGGAATGGGTTCTTTAGGCCAGGATGGTACGGTACATCCGCATGAAGCTTTCACATTGCTTAAAATTAGAGGTTCTTTACCGGTGTTTGTAAATTTGAACTGGCAAGAACCATCGCCGTTTATCGGAACTTTACCGTAGTTGTGTACCTCGCTCTCGAATTTGATAACAGGAGCATTGGGATTGTCTTGTTTAACGGGCTCCACTGGCTGCGTATTTTGTCCTATAACACTTGTAAAGGCTATAGTGGCAAGAATTAATACTGAAAACAACTTTTTCATAGTTTAATTTTTTAATGATTTTTGGGTTAATGAAAAATGTAAAAACAAAAATATGACATTTTATTCAATAATCATACCTTAGAAATGTTATTTTTTATTAAAAATTAATTAAAAAATTTTAACAGATTCTCAGTTACATAACGAATTTCAGTGTCGTTCATTTCGGGATATATAGGAAGAGACAACACTTTGTCTGTAATCTGAGGGGCGAAATTTATATGTGAGGCCCTGTATTTATAACCATGGAATAACGGGTGTTCGTATAACAGGGTGTTGTAGTGAATTAAAGTTTGAATACCCTTATCGCTGAGATATGTCCTTAGATCATCTCTTTTGTTGGTCAGAATAACATATTTGTGAAAAACACTTCTCTCTTTTTGAATATATTGTATGTCCGAAAGTGTATCAATAGTTGCATTATAAGCTTCTGCCACTTGAATTCTTTTTTTGATAAAAGTACCCATAAGGGTGAGCTGGTAGCTTAAAAAGGCTGCCTGAAAGTCAGATATACGGCTGTTAAATCCTAAAATATCATGCTGCCCTGTTTTTCTGTTTTTTCCCTGGTTGCCAAGTTTTTTTAATAGTTCGAAAAGGCTTTCATCGTCAGTAAGGGCAGCACCGGCAGTGCCAAAGCCGCCTATAATTTTTGTAGGGTCGAAGCTGACGCAACTGATGTGGCTCTGTGTGCCTGCTTTTATGCCTGCATCATTGGTGCTGCCCAGCGAATGGGCATTGTCTTCAATAAGAAAAATGTTTCTTTCGCAGGCTGTTTTAAATATATCCTGAACAGGACAAGTGGCACCAAATAAGTGAACAAAAATGATGGCTTTTGTTTTGGGTGTAATTTTTTTTATAAGGTCATCGGCGTCCATCGAGAGGGTGTCGCTGCGTATATCGGTAAACACGGGCACCGCACCTGCTTGTAAAACAGGTGTTACAGTGGCAATAAATGAAAAAGAAGGCACAATAACCTCATCGCCGGGTTTTACACCTGCTGCCAAAAGCGAAAAATACAAAGCTTCGGTACAGCTTGAAACAGTAACAGCATACTTACGTGAGCA
Organism: Bacteroidota bacterium; assembly: GCA_022708385.1. Classification (GTDB taxonomy): domain Bacteria; phylum Bacteroidota; class Bacteroidia; order Bacteroidales; family PXBB01; genus JAKIYU01. The sequence goes on from JAKIYU010000002.1 coordinate 25,707, forward strand.
AAAGCGTGCAAGCTCCTGTTCGAAAGCCTGTACTTTACTTCCCATTATATACTGACCGGACAAGCCGACTTCGTTAAAAAGCCCGGTCAGTTCAGGGGTGTGTTCTTTAAAAAAACGTTTCAGGCCGTAGAAGGGAATATCCATTTGTAAATATAAAAGATTAACTTTACACAAAGTTAAGTATGTTTTAATATTTAAAAGGAAAAAATATGATACAAATTGGAAAAGCAGGCATGGATGATTTGGAAACCATTGTTGAATTTCAAATATTAATGGCAAAAGAAACAGAGGGGCTCGCGCTCAAAAAGCCGGTCGTAACCGAAGGTGTTCGCAAAGTTATGAACGATAAGTCGATAGGCTACTATTACGTTGCAAAATCAGGCCATCGAACCGTTGCCTGTCTTTTAACTTTATTTGAATGGAGCGACTGGCGAAATGCGCAGGTCGTATGGATACATTCTGTTTTTGTACACCCCGAATACCGCTCAAAGGGGATTTTTCGGAGTCTGTACAATCATGTGCAGGATGAAGTAAAAGGGAGCACCCACCTGGCAGGCCTCAGGTTGTATGTTGACAAAAGAAATAAAACAGCCAGGGAAGTTTATTTAAAAATGGGCATGAACAGCGACCATTACGAGCTTTTTGAATGGTTAAAACCTAAACAATAGGTTTGTAGCCAATAGTACAATTATTCAAATTTAAAATGTGCGATTTGTAAACTTCGTGTATAATGCCATCTGCCAGACCTATTTTTGGAACATAAATGATTTGGGCCTGGATGTTTTTCATTATCTGCATAAAAATTTTAGCTGCCGGCTCAATTACATCGGCACGGTCGGGACGCATGCCCATTTTTTCTATACGGTCGTTAAGCGGGGTGTGGGCAATTTCGTAGTATCCTTTTTCTAGATTTTTATAGGAAAGCAGGCGTTGTTCGTAATTGCCGTAAATTTTTGCCAGTTTATTGATGTTGCCCCCCGAACCTACGCAAATAAGTTCCTTCGATATATAGAGGTGCTTTTCGAGCCATGTTTTCATTCGTTCCCATTCGGATGGTTCATCTTTGCCGTAAAGCATACGGATGGTGCCAATACGAAATGAACCTGAATCGATAAATGTTTCATTTCTGACAATAGAAATCTCAGTGCTACCGCCCCCCACATCGATATAAAGGGTGTATTCGTATTTTTTATCATCATCAAGTATTTCTGTTGCCCCAATAATACGGGCTTCTTCGAGGCCATCAATAACTTGAACAGAAACTCCGGTAGTGTTTTTAATTTCAGACACAATTTCGTTTCTGTTGGCAGCTTCGCGCATAGCAGCCGTAGCACAGGCACAATAGGACAGGGGCTTATAGACATCTATAAGCATTTTAAAAGCGGTTAAGGTTTGAAGCAGCTCCTGTTTCTTTGTTTCGGAAATATAGCCGGTATTGAAAACATCTTCCCCCAGTCGCAGCGGGATTCTTATAAGAGAAGCCTTTTCAATGGCAATGTGTTTGTTTTTTTCGTAAACATTTGCGAAATAAAGCCTTACTGCATTGCTTCCTATATCTATTGCGGCAAATAACATGTTTTATTTATTGTTCAGTTTAATTAATATGTTGCTTAAGGACATTGTAATACAAAGTTTGAGCCTGTATCTTTTCTTTTTTGTTTTTTCTGAAGGTGTTGATTTCCTGATGGTTGAGTTTTCTTGCTTTTACATTGTCGGCTAACTGGATATTGAGTAATTGACGAAGTTCTTCGCGGATGGAATTGTCGTAAACAGGACACGTTACTTCAATTCGGTGGTCAATATTTCGTTTCATTATATCAGCAGATGAAATATAAAATTTTTCATGCCCGCCATGGTAGAAGTAATAGATACGGGAATGTTCCAGAAAGCGGTCAACAATGCTAATGGCTTTGATATTTTCACTGAATTTTTTATGTTCCGGCATGAGAACACAGATACCTCTGGCTATAATATTAATTTTAACACCGGCCATACTGGTCTGATACAATTTTTTAACAATATCTTCATCCACAAGATTATTTAACTTTAGTATTATTCTGCCGATTTTGCCCTTTTTGGCTTGTTGGGTTTCATAGATAATAAGCTTTACAAATTCTTTACGGAAGCTGAAAGGAGAAATAATAAGATGTTTATTGTCAATAGGTTTATAGTTGTTTTCAAACATTTTAAAAACGTGCTCTACTTCTTTTGTAATTCTTTTGTCGGCGGTAAAAAGGCTTTCATCGGCATATATGCGGGCAGTCTGCTCATTAAAGTTGCCTGTACTTACATTGGCATAAAGTACAGGCGATTTTTTTTCGATGCGTTTTATCAATATCAGTTTAGCGTGCACTTTAAAGTCGGGTATACCGTGTATGACTTTAACACCTTCTTCCACGAGTGTTTTCGACCAATATATATTGGCTTCTTCGTCGAACCGTGCCTGCAATTCCATAAAAACGGTAACATCTTTGCCATTTCGGGCTGCATTTATAAGTGCATTGATTACATTCGAATTTTTTGCAAGTCTGTACAAAGTCATTTTTATGGAAGTAACTTTAGGGTCTATGGATGCTTCGCGCAATAAATCGATGATATAACCAAACGACTGGTAGGGAAAATGCAGCATAATGTCTTTGTGTCGCACCCTGTTAAGGATACTCCCTGTATTCATCAGGTTTTTATGCAACAAAGGGGTTTGTTCGGGAAATTCAAGATGCGGTGAGCCGATGTTGGGAAAATCCATAAAATCCTTGAAGTTGTGGTAACGGTCGCCGGGGACGATGCTGTCTTTTTTAGTGATATGCAATTTGCGCAGTAAAATCTTTAGCATGTGCGGCGGCATATCCCTGTCGTAAACAAATCTGACAGCTTTACCTTTTTTTCTTTGTTTTAGGCTTTCGGAAACAAGTTCCATAAGACTTTTGGCCACATCATTGTCGATATCAAGTTCGGCATCACGCGATATTTTAAATGTATAGGCTTCATAACTGTTGAAACTAAATAAAGAAAACAACTCTTTAAGGCAAAAGCGGATAACATCATCAAGCAAAATTATATATTTTCTGTTTTCAATAGGGGGTAGAACAAGAAAGCGGGACAAACTTGAAACAGGTACTTTTACAAGGGCATATTTCTCATTATTGATTCTGTTGTTTTTTTGCATACGGATAGCCAGATAAACCGACTTGTCTTTCAGGTTTGACAGGGACTTCGTTTTATCCAGCATCTGGGGAAACAGGTTGGTACGGAGGGTTTCGTTGAAATATTTTTTTACAAATTCACCATGTTCGGGGCATAGTTGTTTTTCGTTTACAATAAAAATATTTTCCTTCTGAAGCGCAATAGTAATGTCGTTATAAATAGCTGAAAATTTGTATTGAAGGTCTTTTATAAACTCATTAATTTCGTTAAGAATTTTTACGGGATTGTAAATGCCATATTTTAATTTCTGTGAGCCCAGTGCTGATAATCGTTTAAGCGTAGCTACGCGTACCCTGTAAAATTCATCGAGGTTGTTAGAGAAAATGCCCAGAAATTTAAGCCTTTCGAGTAAAGGTTTTTCTTCGTCCAATGCTTCCTGAAGTACGCGCTCATTAAAATAAAGCCAGCTTATTTCCCTGTTTATGAGGGGGATTTTATCCAGTGAAGGCATATCATTTGAGTTTTTTGGGGAATGCAATAAAATTGACTTTTTGGGTGCTGCTCATGATGGTTTCCCATGTTTCAGTCTCAAAGCTTATACTAACCATAGCAGAGGTGGGCAGAAAATCAATTTTTGGGTGGAGAAAATTATTGGCAAACTGTGTTAAAGCCGGATTATGGCCTATAATGATTACATTATTTTTAGTGTTAGGAAGTGCTAATACTTCATTCAATAAACCTTCTTCGTCACTTTTGTAAATGTTGGGGTTGATATCAATGTTTGATTTAGGGTAATTTAAACCGTCAGAAAGCAAATGTGCCGTTTCAATGGCACGTGTGGCATGACTACACATTATGTAGTCAATATTAATTTTTTTCTGTAAAAGGAATTTGATGATTTTTTTTGTCTTTCTTATACCGTTTTCAATAATAGGTCGCTCCAGGTCGGATGATACGGGATGCTCCCACGAGGACTTGGCATGACGTGTTATAAAAAGGGTTTTCATAAAAAAATTAATGCAAATTTACTACATTTAAAAGCAACAGGAGTTAAGAAAATGTTAAGTTTTGACTTTGTTGCAAAATTTTTAACTAATTTTAATTTTCAAAGATTGATGTATTAATAACCTGAAATATGTACGATTCGAAATTTGTTAATCATATAATTGACGGAAAAGAAATAAACCTGCACGAGGCCCTATATATTTATGATAACTACCCTACTTCTGAATTAATGTTGCTTGCAGATTATGTGAGGAAGAAAATAAAAAAAGATAAAATTGTAACATGGATAATCGACCGAAATATTAACATCGGTAATGTTTGCATTTCCGGTTGTTTATTTTGTAGTTTTCACTGCAAACATACAGGCGAAAAAAAAGCATTTGAAACACAACTGGAGGAATACAGAGGAAAGATACAAGAATTGTTTGATTTGGGTGGTGAACAGGTTTTATTGCAGGGAGGTTTAAATCCTGATTTAAAATTAGACTATTACGAAACCTTGTTTAAAGAATTAAAAAAAATGTTTCCTGCATTAAAGCTGCATGCGCTTGGCCCACCGGAAGTGTATTTTTTGGCAAAAACCGAAAAATTGACGGTGGGTAAAGTCCTTGAACGACTCATAAATGCAGGGCTGGATAGTTTGCCTGGAGCAGGTGCTGAAATATTGTGCGACAGGGTCAGAAAAATTGTTTCGCCAGACAAATGTAATTCAGCACAGTGGCTGCATGTCATGCGAACAGCACACAAAATGAATATAATTACCACGGCCACCATGATGTTTGGTCATTTAGAAACAAGAGCAGAACGTTTAAAGCATATTTTAAAAATTAAACATCTTCAGGATGCCAAACCCCCTGAAAGCAAAGGTTTTATTGCCTTTATACCCTGGACTTTTCAACACCGCAACACGGAGCTTATAGAAAAGTTTCCCCACATAAATAAAACAACTCCAGATGAATACCTGAGAACCCTGGCAATGAGCCGAATTTTGCTGCAAAACATCGAAAATATTCAGGCATCGTGGCTGACAATGGGAAGTAATACTGCTCAGGCAGCGCTTCATGCGGGCGCTAATGATCTGGGCTCCATAATGATTGAAGAGAATGTGGTGGCGTCGGCCGGTGTAACAAATAAACTGAATGCAGGACAAATGAAAAAGCTTATTGAACAAGCAGGTTATATACCATTACAAAGAAATCAGAAATATGAACCTGTTAGCAAAATGCTTTAACAATCCCCCCTGAAATATCATAAATTACCCGTAATTTCGTTTTTATTTGTTTTTTTTTCATAATTTTACAAGAGTTTAATGTGAGCTTGCATTCATAATGAAGGTTGTTGAAAAAGATTTTCGCTGGTTTTCCCCCTTTCTGGTTATATTTTTTTTATTATCAGGATACAGCGCTTTGGCCACACACCAGCGCGCTGGATATATTACCTACAGGTATATCAGCGGAATGACTTATGAATTTACAATAATCACATATACATATACACCAAGTCCTGCTGACAGGCCTCAATTGGAAGTGTCGTGGGGAGACGGAACCACAGAGGAAGTTGACAGGGTGGAAAAAATTGATTACCCTAACGATATTTCGAAAAATACCTATGTGGGGCAGCACACCTATGCTTCTCCTTCTACTTATATTATTTCTGTTGAGGATAAAAACCGTAATGGCGGGGTATTAAATATTCCTAATTCAGTAAATGTGGCTTTTTATATTGAAACCACACTCATTATCAACCCTTTTCTCGGGGCAAACTCATCCCCCCTCATTCTTAATCCTCCCATTGATAATGCCTGCGTAAATCAGTTGTTTATATACAATCCATCGGCTTACGATAATGATGGCGATAGCATTTCGTATAAGCTTGTTTTTTGTAAAGGTGAAGATGGGCTGGTTATTCCCGGCTACACTTATCCCCTGGCAAATATTTCTTTCGGTATAGACCCTGTAACCGGTGATCTTGTATGGAACAGTCCCCAATATATCGGAGAATATAATGCCGCCTTTCTTATTGAAGAGTGGCGGTATGGAGTACGCATTGGTTATGTGACAGTTGATATGCAGATTCTTGTAGCAGCCTGCAACAACCACCCACCTGTTATTGCACCCCTTACAGATTTATGCGTTGAAGCCGGCACCAACGTAGGTTTTCCAGTTTACGCATCCGACCCCGATACCCAACCCGTTGACCAAATCACATTAACAGCTACCGGGCTACCGTTTATTGTAAATACTTCGCATGCTGTTTTTTCTCAACCAACTGTTGGTTACGGTTCCGTAAATTCCTATTTTGCATGGCAAACAACCTGCTATCATGTCAGAAAAAATCCCTATAACGTTGTTTTTAAAGTAAAAGATAATCGAATGCCGGTAAATCTTATTGCTATAAAAACAGTTTTTATAAAAATTGTTGCTCCTGCACCGCAAAATCTTTCCACATCACCTTTAAATAATGGCATTTTTTTGAAATGGGATAAAACTGTTTGCGAAAATGCGAAAGGCTATAAAATTTACAGAAAAAACGCCTACTATGGATTCATTCCCGATAGTTGTGAAACAGGTGTGCCTGCTTATACGGGTTATACGCTAATTGCTACATTAAATAACGTTAATGACACTTCCTACTTTGATAATAACAATAGTCTGGGACTGCCTCACGGAAACAAATATTGTTACATGGTTATAGCCTACTTTTCAGATGGAGCAGAGAGTTACGCTTCTTTAGAGTCATGTGCTGAACTTCCTCAAAATGTACCCGTAATAACACATGTAAGCATCAGACATACCGATAATTTGAATGGTTCTGCCTATGTGTCTTGGGCAAGCCCAAAAGAACTGGATACAAATATTGTACAGGGCCCTTATAAATACTTAATTTATCGAAGCCCGTCTTTTAATTTGAATACTCCTTTGCTAATTGATTCACTCTCAGGACTTAACGACACTATTTATATTGATACCTTAATAAATACAAAAACAAATGGCTATTCCTATAAAATTGATTTGTTTAATGATGCACCCGGAAACAGATTTTTAATTGGTTCTACAGAGCCTGCATCTTCCGTTTTTGTTAGTTCTTTCGGTACCAATCAGACAGTAAATTTAAGCTGGCAATTTAATGTGCCGTGGTACAATCAACTATTTACCATTTACCGGCAAAACCCGGCAACATTAGAGTTCGATTCCATCGGATTTTCATATAATAACCATTTCAAAGATACCGGACTTACAAACGGCTTAAGTTATTGTTACCTGATAAAATCATCCGGAAGTTACACCGGAAACCAGATTATAAGCCCTCTTATCAACTTCTCACAGATTATATGTGATATCCCTGTTGATACTATACCACCCTGTCAGCCCCAACTTGAAGTGCGAACTGATTGCAAACTGAATCAAAATACTTTAGTATGGCATATAACAGATGACGACTGTTTCAAAGACGTGGTTAAGTTTAATATTTACTACGCCCCCTTCGATTTTGAAGACCTTGAGATAATTTATTCTACAACCAACATTAACGACAGTATTTATATTCATACCAATTTGGCTTCTATTGCAGGGTGCTATGCCGTTTCTGCAGTGGATTCTTTTAATAATGAAAGCCCTTTAACCGATGTTATTTGTTTAGATATTGACAGTTGCTCGCTCTATACATTGCCAAACGTATTTACACCAAATAATGATGGGTTCAACGACTTTTTCGTTCCCTTTCCATATCAATTTGTGGAAAAGATTAACTTGAAAATTTATAACAGGTGGGGAGGGCTCGTTTTTGAAACTGATGACCCCGATATTATGTGGAACGGAAAAAACAGGTTTACAAATATGGATTGCAGTTCAGGCGTTTATTATTTTGTGTGTGATGTCTATGAAATAAGACTTTCCGGACTTAAAGTCCGTACAATTAGTGGCTTTTTACATCTGGTAAGAAGCGATGTGGCAAAATAAATTAGCTCACGGTTACTTTTCCCAAACTTTTTTTTAACATTATTTTAATGTATTCGTTTTTTTTTTGTATATTTATACATTGCTTAAAAAATTTTTTTTCTATTTTTTAAATACTTATTTTAAAATTTAGTATTAAGGTGTCAATTTTTTGTAACTCTTTTCAAAATGATTGTTTTTTTTAAGTTATTGGTTTAATAAATTAAATGAAATGAATATATATTACAATAAACAGAATGATTGTTTAATTAAAAGTTATATTAATAAATTTTCTTGCATTTTTGCCTCTTTTGTGTTTTTAGTCTTTGGGTGTATGATGTTTTTTCCTTACAAGGCTGAAGCACAACAAATCATAGGTGTTTTTCCCGAGATGGA
>JAKIYU010000112.1 GCA_022708385.1 Bacteroidota bacterium
TATAGCCACTATAAACGATAAGTCGAAGAACCTGGTGTCGGGGCGTAACGGTTACAGGCTTACAGTGACCACTGAGCAGGTAAACGGCAGCAACCCTGATCTGATTAACCTGCTTTATAAGTCGGGCTTATCGCAGCTTAACAATAATTATTATATAAAGAGCAGCGAATCATCCAATTTGATTTTCGACAATAACTGGTTTGTAAAGAATGATTATCTGGCTGACCCCAATCTTTACTTTACCACAGCATTTTCTGTAGGCAGCCGCAGTTATTGCAATCAAACGGACTCAGTTACCCCTTGTGTTGAATTATTCTGGAAGGATACCTATGCTAAGGAATGGACTACCCGTACCGGCGACCAGAACGGCAGCCTTTTTAATATTACCTCTGTTAATCAATCAACCGGTTCATCGGGCGAAAGCCTCAAAATGGTAAAAGGCACATTTAACTGCAATTTATACAATGAAATGGGCTCTTCTATTCTTGTGAAAAACGGACAATTCTTTTTAATTTTCAAGCGTGAATAGAACGTCATTATTCAGGTTGCCGTTTTTAATAATATTTCTGATATTTTTTCTGAGTTCCTGCTCTCAGGATGAGATTGTTATACCTGATGAAGTGCTTAAGCCCGAACAAATGACAGCTGTTATGGTTGATATACAACTGGCCGAGTCGGCATTGATGCAGATGGAGCAAAACGGGCAAAATGCAGGTCTGTATAAAAAAAGAGTTTTTGATTTGCTGTTTAAAAAGCATCATATACAAAAAGAAAAGTTCGATAGCTCTCTTTCCTACTACACATTATACAATGTGCCTAAACTAGATGCTATTTATGCCGATGTTATAACGCAACTCAGTCAGAAACAGAGTCTTAATAAATAAATTTTCAAGTTTTTATTGGGGTTACTATAGCCTGATTATGCAATGTATGACAATTTGTCGTAATATTGCACTGGCAAATATTTTGCTCATGGGGAATCCCTGAAAATACCTGTTTCGGCAGCAGAGTTTAATAAAAAATACTTTGATAACCGATTGCAGGAATATTTTTTGTTTGCCGTATTGGTAGAGTTAATATATGGAGTTTAACTAAAAGAATATGAAAAAAAAAGAAAAAAAAGAAATGGAAAATATGGATAACGATGCCCCAAAAACTGACATTGCAGCAGAAGAAAAAGAGGCAAATGCTGAAAACCTGTCAGACGCTAATCAAAATACTGATAATGATAGTAACGAAAAAGATGCATCCGTATCGGAATCTTGCTCAGAGTTGAAGGAGGACCTCGAAAACAAGTTGGCCGAGATGAACGACAAATATTTGAGGATATATTCGGAGTTTGATAATTATCGCAAACGCACCATTAAAGAAAAAATCGAGCTTGGGAAATATGCCAATGGAGAGTTGATAACTTCTCTATTGCCAATACTCGACGATTTTGAAAGGGCTTTAAGCCTGATGGTAAGAACAGCGGAAAATGATGCTATAATAACAGGTATGGAACTGATATATAATAAATTTTTTAAAATACTTGAACAGCAAGGACTTAAGCCAATCATGTCGAAAGGTGAAGTATTTAACACCGATTTTCACGAAGCAGTTACAAAAATACCTGCTGAAAATGAAGAGTTGAAAGGCCGTGTATATGATGAAATTCAGAAGGGTTATATTTTGAATGACAAGATAATCAGGTACGCCAAAGTGGTTGTGGCCGAATAAAATTTTAATATAAAGCATCATGGCAAAAAGAGATTATTATGAGGTGCTGGAAGTTGGTCGCAATGCATCTGAGGCTGAAATAAAAAAGGCTTACAGGCAAAAGGCCATACAATACCATCCCGACAAGAATCCTGGCAATAAGGAAGCTGAAGAGAAATTTAAGGAAGCTGCCGAAGCCTATGAGGTACTGAGCAATCCTGAAAAGAAAGCCCGGTATGATAAATATGGACACGAAGGTATGAGCGGTTTTGGTGGCGGATACAACGGGGGAGGCATGTCAATGGATGATATTTTCAGCCAGTTTGGCGATATTTTCGAAAGCGCTTTTGGAGGTGGATTCGGAGGTTTTGGCTCTTATAGCTCAGGCAGAAGGGGCCGCCGCGTTAATAAAGGCTCTGACCTGCGTATTAAAGTAAAACTAACACTTGAAGAAATTCAAAACGGTGTAGAGAAAAAAATAAAGGTAAATAAGTATATTAAGTGTAAAACCTGCAATGGTACAGGTGCCAAAAATGCATCTTCAATCAAAACTTGTTCTTCATGCGGGGGACATGGTTATGTAACACGGGTTACCAATACTATGCTTGGGCAGATGCAAACCCAGTCGGTTTGTCCACATTGCGGGGGACAGGGACAAACTATTACCCAGAAGTGCACGGTGTGTTATGGTAATGGTATAGAAATGGGTGATGAAGTAATCAATATAAATATTCCGGCAGGTGTTATGGATGGCATGCAGCTTTCGATGCGCGAAAAAGGCAATGCTGCAGCACGCGATGGCATACCCGGAGATTTGATAATTTTAATTGAAGAAATACCACATGCCGAACTTGTACGAGATGGCAATAATTTATTGTACGAGCATTATATAAGCTTTCCCGAAGCCGCTTTAGGAACCTATATCGAGGTGCCTACCGTAGATGGCAAAGCCCGTATTAAAATAGAACCAGGCACACAAAGCGGTAAAGTGCTACGCCTTAAAAACAAAGGGCTTCCCGAACTAAATTCTTACAACAGGGGCGACCTGCTTATAAACATCAATGTGTGGACACCAAAAAACCTTACAAAAGAGGAACGGGAAATGCTCGAAAAAATGTTACATTCAAATAATTTTAAACCTAATCCTTCAAAGAGCGAAAAAAGTTTTTTTGATAAAATGAAGGATTATTTTCAACACTAAAAGCTAATTAAATGACCCTGTTTACTGCTGAAAACATTGTGAAACGGTATGCCAACCATACCGCTTTGAATAAGGTTTCTATTGAAGTATCTGCCGGTATGGTGTTTGGCTTGCTCGGACCCAATGGTGCCGGCAAAACATCCCTCATCAGAATTATTAATCAGATTACAGCGCCCGACGAGGGCGTCTTGTATTTTAAGGGCGAAAGACTTAAACCGAAACATACCGAAAAAATCGGCTATCTGCCTGAGGAAAGAGGTTTGTATAAAAAGATGAAAGTTGGCGAACAGGCTTTGTACCTGGCTCAGTTAAAAGGTTTGAGTAAAAGTGATGCGTTAAAAAAACTAAGGTATTGGTTCGAAAAATTTGAGTTGCAAACATGGTGGAACCGCAAGGTTGAAGAACTATCAAAAGGGATGCAGCAAAAAATACAGTTTATTGTAACGGTGCTGCACGAGCCTGAGATTCTGATTTTCGATGAGCCGTTCAGTGGCTTTGACCCCATCAATGTCAACCTTCTTAAAGAAGAAATTATTAATCTGAAGAAGAAAGGTTCGACTATTATTTTTTCGACTCACAATATGGCTTCAGTAGAAGAGTTGTGCGATAATATTGCCCTGATAAACAAAGCGGAAAAAATACTTGATGGCAGTGTAGCCGAAATCAAAAGACAGTACAAATCAAATATATACGAAATATCTTTCCCCAGCGCAGATATTTCGCTGAAAGATGTATTGGATGGTAATTTCGAAGTGCTTTCCGAAAGCAAAGAGGCATACACAGGCAAGGCAATTGTCAGAATTAATAACGGGATGCCCTCCAACCATCTTATTGCAGCGCTCCTGCCCCACATCAGCATAAATTCTTTTACTGAGCGCATACCCAGTATGAATGATATTTTTATTGCAAAAGTGACCCAAAACGGGCAATTTGCCAATGCCAATAATTTAACAGAATAAATAACAAGCAATGAATAAAACCCTCATAATTCTGAAGAGAGAATACCTGTTGCGGGTAAAGAAAAAATCATTTATTGTGATGACCATACTGGGGCCTATTCTGATGGCTGCTTTGATGATAGTGCCCATTTTTATTTCGCAAATGAGTGATAAAAAAGCGGTAATAGCGGTTGTTGATGAAACAACACTGTTTACCGAAAGGCTCAAAAGCACCGACAACATCAAATTCATCCCTCTTGAAATGGACATACAGGTTGCCAAAGATAATTTTGACAAAAACAGGTACGATGCCATTCTGTATATACCCATGTCGGCCATAAATACCCCCTCGACCATGAGGTTGCTGTCGGATAAATATCCGAGTATTACTGTAAAGCTGTATATTGAAAGCCAGTTGAAACAGGAGCTTGAGAGCATGAAGCTGTCAGCCAGTGGTATCGATAAGGAAGTTCTGAAAAGCATAGAAACCAGGGTAAATCTGACAACCATAAAAATTACTGAGGGGGGGAAAGAAGAAACGAGTTATCCTGAAGTGGCCACTGCGCTGGGTATTTTTGCAGGCATACTTATTTATATGTTTATTTTTATGTTTGGGGCGCAGGTCATGCGGGGGGTTATAGAAGAGAAAACCAGCCGTATTATTGAAGTCATTGTGTCGTCGGTAAAGCCTTTTCAGCTTATGATGGGAAAGATAGTGGGTGTGGCTCTGGTGGGGCTTACCCAGTTTTTGTTATGGATAGTACTTACTTTCACGCTGGTAGGTATTTTCAGGGCAGCCTTCCCCGAAAAGTTCAGTATTAAAGAGCAAGCCAAAATTTACACTGCCGATAACAAAATGCTAAACCCTGATGAGTTGTCTAAAATTGCCGATATTAAAAATACTTCTGCACCGTCCGACACAAAGAATGATGTGCTTAATGCCATTGCTTCTATTGATTTTGGCGTTATGATAGCTTCGTTTATTTTTTATTTCCTTGCAGGCTATCTTCTGTATGCTGCTTTATTTGCGGCTATAGGGTCGGCTGTTGACAACGAAGCCGACACCCAGCAGTTTATGATGCCGGTAACTATACCTTTGATTTTTGCAATAGTGATGGCGCAGTTTGTTATGAACAACCCCAACGGGCCGGTGGCATTCTGGCTGTCAATAATCCCGTTTACCTCGCCGGTTATAATGATGATACGCATACCATTCGGGGTGCCTTATTTCGACCTGATATTATCTATAGTTTTGCTTATAGCCGGGTTTATTTTTACTACATGGTTTGCAGCCAAGATTTACCGCACGGGTATTTTAATGTATGGAAAAAAGGTCAATTACAGGGAGTTGGCCAAGTGGTTGTTTTATAAGAGTTAGAAGTGACTAAAGTTTGAAGTTTGAAGTTTGAAGTTCGGAGTTTGGAGTGAACTAAAGTGCCTAAAATTAATGAAAATTTTGTGAGTTTGAACTTTAAGTACTTTAGCTCACTTTAAACTTTAAATTGTATTATATCTTTTCTCTAGTGGTTTTCGTGAAATTTTTTCAGACGGTATTCTAATTCAGGGAACTGGCTTCTTTGCACTAGGGAAACGCAGGCACGCAGGCCTTCGGTACGTTCGCTACCGGTAATGGCGAGAGAGATGGCGCTGATGCCATAGTAAACCAGTTCTTCGAGAAGTTCCACACCGGTAAAGCCGGGATACGAGATAGTAAAATAGAAACCATCGGCTATAGGTTCACCTTCGTCCATATCATACACAATTTTAAAGCCGTTGTCGGTAAACATTTTCTTCATTAAACGGGCTTTTTCGCCGTATTCCTTTACATCTTCAATAAAATTGAAAGTGCCGTCGTTGGCGGCTTTAAGTATGGCAGCAAGGGCGTATTGGGCTGAATGGGAAGTGCCGGAACTAAGGGCATACACAGTGCCGAATATCATGGCACGGCCAAAATTGTCCGAAGCGTAAAAACGGAGCAGGTCTGGGAAATTGCGTTTGAACAGGGCATCAGATATCACCATCATACCTATACGCTGACCGGCATAACTGAAGGCCTTGGAACTGGAAATAAACAGGATGTAATTGTCGGTGTATTTTGTTACCGAAGGTTGGTAAGGGGGCATCCCCGGTTTAGAATAATCCTTGCGGAAGTCCATGGCAAAGTAGGCCAAATCTTCCATCACAACAACATCGTATTTATTGGCCAGGTCACCAATGATTTTTAATTCCTCATCGGTAAAGCAAATCCACGAAGGGTTGTTGGGGTTGGAATAGAGGAGGCAGGAGATATGCCCTTTTTGCAGATACGATTCGAGTTTGTCTTTGAGTTTATTGCCGCGGTAATTATACACATCAAAGTTTTCAAAAGGGATGCCTATAACTTTGTGCTGTTGTTTGTGCACAGGGAAACCCGGGTCAATAAACAGGGTGGTGTTTTTTTCTTTGCGCATCCTGTTTACGGTCATAAAAGCGGCATAACAAGCCTGCATAGAGCCTACTGTAGGGATGCAACTTTGTGGGGATACATCAATATTGATAAACAACTTTACAAAACGTGAGATTTCTTTTTTTAACTCAGGAATTCCGTCAATATCGGGATATATTGAAGCCACGCCTTTTTTCAATGCTTCAATTTCGGCTTCTACACCAATGGCAGCAGGGGGGAGGCCGGGAACGCCCATTTCCATGCGGATGTATTTTTGTCCTGTGGCCGCTTCTATATTGTCAATCAGTCTTTTTATTTCACGTATGGAAGCTTTGCCTACACTGGACAGGTTCATTTCTTTTACCTTTTCATTGACGATGTTGTAATTAATGGGTGTATCTTTCATGGGATGTTTATTTTAATAAGGTGAGTAATTCATAATCATGGCAACAAACCTACATGATTTTTTTTAAATCTGCAAAAAAAATTAAAAAGAAGTTTAAATATTATTCTTTTATCAGGTTCTTATAATGGTGGTATCTTTCGAAAACTTTCCTGACAAAAGCGTATGTTTCTTTTCCTTTTACAGGGCCATTACGTACGAGGGTGTCGTTAAGATAGATGGGTTTTGATTTATTGAGAAGGAAAAAGTCCACATTATTGTCCCAAACCTGATGGTTTCTGCCATGTTTTCTGGCCAGGGCCTGAGCGTCATAAACATGGCCAAGGCCGATGTTATAAGCCGCAAGAATAAATTTTTGCCGTTCTTCTTTATCTGTCACTCTGTTTACAAGTTGTTTGTCGAGCCAGCGTATGTACATAACCCCTGCCTTAATGTTATCTTCGGGCGATGAAGCGGAATCCACTTCAAAACGCTGGGCTGTGATAGGCATCAGTTGCATAAGCCCGAAAGCGCCTCTGCGCGACACGGTATCTGTGTTGAATTTCGATTCCTGGTATATCAGAGAGGCCAGCAAACGCCAGTCCCAACCTATAAGTTTACAGCATTTTTTAAGGGCTTCGTCGTAAACAGAAATTTTATTGCTGTTGAGCGAGCAGAATGCGCTTCGGAAAATCTGTACCTGTGTTTCGCTTTCGAAATATTTGTAATAGATAGCTTTGTAAAAGGCATTGTCCACAATGCTGTCGAGCCAATGGTTGATGACCTTTTCGAGTTGTGGCGTGTTATTGCGGATAAGCCAGGCCGAATACTGGTCGAGGCTTACAGCAACCGAATAGTCTAAGTTAGGATAGTAAGCTGCATTGGCTTTTGCAATATATTCGTTGGCTATAGTAAAATCTTTCTGACCGGCGGCGACCAGTTTTATAAGTTCTTCGGTATTGTAATCGTTGTTCTGGTCAATAAATATGGTGTCGCCAATTTCTTCCGAAAGGTTGATGAGCCTGGTGTGGTAGGCTGAGCCTGATTTTACGCTTACTGTCTTACCAGCCAGTTCAAGGGGGCTGCTGACACGTTTTTTATCCGAAACCCGGCGTTGTACAAGCACTTGTTTTGTCTGAAACAGAGGTCTGGTAAATGTGCAATGTTTTTTTGTTCCTTTGAGGATATTGAGGTTAGAAGCAATCACGTCGCATTTGGCTGTGTGCAGCATTTGCAAAGCTTTAGCCTGGTCATCTTCAATAATAATTTCGAGGGGTAGTTTAAGGGATTCGGCAAAACAGTGCAGCAATTCGTACTGAAACCCCATAGGCTTGCCATTGTAGATGTAATAATCGGTTGAATTTTTTTCGAGCAGGGCTATCAGTTTACCTCTTTTATATATTTCGTTAAGGTCGTACGAAGGAGGTGTTGCGGGTTTAGCAAGGCCTGACAGGTATATTTT